>CBDUEA010000277.1:0-3332 GCA_965365965.1 uncultured Polaromonas sp.
GTGATATGCCGCGTTTTAGAGCCGTTGGTGGCGAGTGGCAAACAACCTTGCGTCACGCGGGACAGCAACAGCACATCGTCACTGAAGGCGACACCGCTAAGCCCGCCGTGAAATACGCCACTGGCGGCCCCTTGGCCTTTGATGTTGCCGTTGCCGCCAACAGCGGACTGCACACTCTCGCCACGGCTGGCGGCAAAACCGCCAAACAAATAGCCGGTGCTGGTGCGCTCGGCCAACTCGGCAATCATCTCTGCCGCATCAGGCAAACTCGAATCGGCATGAATCAGCGCGGTGTGCGCTTGAAACACGGGCGGTGGCAACTGGCGACGCTGCGCGGCATCTAGACCACTCAAGTCATCAGGTGCAGCCAAAGGCGCAACGCCAGAGAAGACGCGGTATTGGTCTGCCGGCACATCGCACAACATCACACACAGTGCGGGTTCGTCAAAGTACTCGACATTGTTGGAGGCAATGCCAATGCCGACGGTGCCGGACCAATCGGTCACCTCAGGCAATTCGGCGCTTAAAAAATCCAAAATTTCCTGTGCTTGGGCGGCGTAAGCGTCTGTGATGTAGAGCAAACCCAAGGTAGGAGCACTGGCATAGCTCGATTGCGCCATCTGACCACGCAACTGGGCTAAGACCAAAGGTGCCGCAAACTGCCACTGCGGGTGGGTGGCGTGGCCGTAGGGGAAAAGCTTCATGCGGTTTTCAGCGCTCATAGCGATTCCTTGTTGTTGTGTTTGATGTCCCTAGCTTAGCGCTGAATTGAATAACTTAGCGCCGATCATGTTTTTAACGCCTTAAAAAGGCTTTCAGCGTGCTCTTTTTTTAGCGGGCGCTTTTTTGGCTGGTGTTTTTTTAGCAACGGCTTTAACGGCTGCCTTGGTCACTGCGCTCGACATGCCGCCGGTCATGGTGTTGGCCACACTGCTGGCTTTTTTGAAGGCTTCTTTGGCCAAGCCCGTTGCAACGAATTTGGTGGTGTCAATGGCGCTTTTTTGGGCCGCGTCTTTCATGGCTGTGGCGGCGATTTGGCCAAATTGCTGGGTCAGAGCACCCCACCATTGCATCGGGTCAATCACATCGCCCGCAGCGGGGGCTTTGGAAGATTTGCTCGACTTTGCAGACACTGATTCCGCTTTGGGGCTGACCGTGCCGACTACGGTGCCCGCCAAACTGCCTACCGTGGTGGCTGCATCGGTGGCTTTTTCGGTCACCTTTTGAACGCCGCTCATCACCGTGTCAGCCGCTTTGAGTTTGAAAGCATTGGCCACGTCGCCAAAATTGAAGTTCATGCCTTTGAGGGTTGCCAAAGTCATTTTTTGCACCTCCAAAGCCTGAATTGTCGCTTTCAGCGCCATGGCGTTTTGGTCGAGCCAAAACTGCACGGCTTTGAGCTCATCGATGCGTTTGTCCAGCTCTTCCACGTTCAAGGTCGGAGCCACCCAATTGCCCAAGTTGGGCAACTGTGGAATGTTTTGCGTCGCACTACCGGCGGCTTGTTTGGCTAAATTTTGCAAAAAGTCGAAACCAGGTACAAATTTACCAAATCCGCTCATGTCAGGGGTATTGCTCATAGGACACTCCAAAGTGGGTTGAAAACACAATAAACAGACTTCCAGAAACTGTAACCAGAGCTTACTCCAATGTGTCCTCAAAAGCCTAGTTATAAGCCCCAACGTTGGTCAAAAACATCAGGGCTTACCAGCGCATACGCACTTAATGCTTGTGCTGACCCGCATCCATAGGCGCTTTACCACCGGGCGCAGTCGTCGAGACTGGTAGTTTAAGTTCGACTTTGCTCTCTGCACCCTTGGCATCTTTGAACACCAAGGTCAACGGTACAATGCTGTCTTTGGGCAGGGGGGCCTTCAAGTCCATCAGCATGATGTGGTAGCTACCAGGTTTCAACTCAACCGCTTTACCCGCGGGTAAGTCCAAACCATTGGTCAAAGCACGCATGCGCATGATGTCGCCGTCCATCTTCATCTCGTGCACCTCGGCCACGCCAGCCACGGGTGTGGAAGCGCTGACCAACTTGGCGCCCTCTTTGGCGGTGAGCGTCATGAAAGCGCCTGTGGCTTTTTGACCCTGTACACTGCTACGTGCCCAAGCGTCTGTTACCACCACGTTTTCTGCCATAGAAAGACCTGTAGCCGACATGATGATTAAACTTAATGCTATTGATTTCATAGTAAATACTCCTGAAAAATGAATCGAAAATAGGTATAAAACTTAGTTTCGAGCAATCTAAAACTGGATATTCACACAGATGTAGATGGTGAAATCTGCTTATAATCTGCAAATATCACACTCGTAACTCAATTTATACATCAAAAATGGCTGTAGCCGGCGTATTTATTGCCAACTCAGCTATAGATTTAATAGTAATTGGACGATTGGAGGCCCGCGAGCGGGCAAGGGTGAAGCTGTGCGAAGTGCAACTACTGCAGCAGGAGCTGCTTGCAAAGCATAAGACAGTGGAGAGAAAGGTTCTGCAGAACAGTGTAAAACAGGTGGCGGCGCTGCCAGTGAGGCGCACAGTGGGCAGTCCATGCTCTGGCTACGCACCTCTTGAGCGCCATCGTCCGTCATGGTGATGACTTTCATCACGCCCGTGCCTGTGCAGATCAGCTGCGTCGCTTGCGGATTGACCAGCGGTGACGCCATGGCCGTTCCTAGCGACATGACGAACAAAACCAGCACGAGTCGTGCAAGGAATTGAGCGCGGCGCAAGTAGGACATCTCTGGATTATCGCCTACAAGCGCATTTGCAGATAATGCTGCATGAACTACACCTTCACCTCTGCCACGATTTTGCTGCTGTTGATCACCGACCCGGTCGGCAACATCCCGATTTTTGTCAAAGCGCTGCGTAATGTTGCGCCCGAGCGGCGCACCATGGTCATTGTGCGGGAAGTGGTGATTGCCTTTTTGCTGCTGCTTTTGTTCATGTTTGTCGGCAAAGGCTTTCTTGCCACGATGAATTTAAGCGATGTATCGCTGCAAATTGCTGGCGGGGTGATTTTGTTTCTCATCGCGCTACGCATGATTTTCCCGCCCGTCGAACCGAGTCAAGAGTCGCTCTCTGCGGCGGATGATTTGATGAATGAACCGCTGATCGTTCCGCTGGCGATTCCAGCGCTGGCAGGTCCATCTGCCTTAGCCACCGTGATGCTGTTGGTCAGTCAAGCGCCTGAGCGCAAGCTGGAGTGGATTGCGGCGCTGAGCGTCACCATGCTGGTCTGCGCCGTGGTGTTGGTGCTGGCAGAGCGGATTCAGCGCCTGTTGGGCGAGCGCGTGGTGATTGCTGTGGAGCGCCTGATGGG
>CBDUEA010000278.1:0-3319 GCA_965365965.1 uncultured Polaromonas sp.
ACCACGCGCTTGGCTGCAACAGCACTGCTCTGATGTTTTTTGACGGGTGCTTTTTTTCGCTCCAGGGCATGCGCGCCGGGCGCCAGCAGAGCGGCGCCCAGAACGATGTTACTCATCACCTGAAAAAAAGAACGCAATCCGGTGCTAAAACGGCGATGCATCGAGGTATCTCCAATAAGGCAAAGTGTGCGCCAGCGTACTGACACCGAAAAATGATGCAATATCAATCACTTGCATCATTTTTAAAGAATTAGCTTGAGATTATAAGTTGCTAACTGCTGGCACACACAATTTTTAACCTTGTGCAGCCACGCGATCAGCCTTGCTGTGCAACTTGTTCAGCGCACTCAGATACGCCTTGGCGGACGCCACAACGATGTCAGGGTCGGCGCCCACACCATTGACCACCCGGCCGCTGTTTTGCAGGCGTACCGTCACTTCTCCCTGGCTCTCGGTGGAACCGCTAATGGCATTGACTGAATACAGCACCATTTCGGCGCCGCTCTCGACGTGCGACTCGATTGCTTTGAGGGAGGCATCGACGGGACCATTCCCCTCCGCTTGCCCTGTCACCTCTTTGCCGCTGACAGTAAAGACCACGCGGGCGTGCGGACGTTCGCCCGTTTCGCTGTGCTGCAAGAGCGAGACAAAGCCGTATTGCTCGTTGACATGGGCGACACTCTCGTCGTTAACCAGGGCCAGAATATCCTCGTCAAATATCTCGCTCTTGAGGTCAGCGAGTTCTTTGAAGCGGGCAAAAGCCGCATTGTTTTCTGCCTCGCTTTCCAGGCTGACACCCAGTTCTTGCAGACGCTGCTTGAAAGCATTGCGACCGCTGAGTTTGCCCAGCACGATCTTGTTGGCACTCCAGCCCACATCCTCAGCGCGCATGATTTCGTAGGTATCCCGCGCTTTGAGCACGCCATCCTGGTGAATTCCACTGGCATGCGCAAACGCATTCGCCCCCACGACAGCCTTGTTGGGTTGAACGACAAATCCCGTGATCTGGCTGACCATGCGGCTGGCCGCCAGAATGTGCTGGGTATCGATGTTGACATCCAGATTGAAATAGTCGCGCCGCGTCTTGACTGCCATCACCACTTCTTCCAGCGCGCAGTTTCCCGCCCGCTCGCCAAGACCGTTGATGGTGCATTCGACTTGGCGCGCGCCACCGATCTTCACGCCGGCCAAGGAGTTGGCAACGGCCATTCCCAGGTCGTTGTGGCAGTGCACGGACCAGATGGCCTTGTCGCTATTGGGCACGCGCTCGCGCAAGGTTTTAATGAAATTGCCATACAGCTCCGGAATGGCATAGCCGACGGTGTCGGGTACGTTGATGGTGCTGGCACCCTCTCGAATCACCGCTTCGATCACGCGGCACAAAAAGTCCACATCGCTGCGGTAGCCATCTTCGGGACTGAACTCGATGTCAGCACACAGGTTGCGCGCAAAGCGCACCGACTGTACCGCCTGCTCCAGCACTTGGTCGGGGGTCATGCGCAGCTTCTTTTCCATGTGCAGCGCCGACGTGGCAATGAAAGTATGGATGCGCGCGCGGTTGGCGCCCTTGAGCGCTTCCGCAGCACGGGCAATGTCGCGGTCATTGGCACGCGACAGGGAGCAAATAGTAGAATCCTTGATGGAATTGGCAATCAGTTGCACGGCTTCAAAATCACCGTTGGAACTGGCCGCAAAACCGGCTTCGATCACGTCCACCTTCAGGCGCTCCAAATGGCGTGCAATGCGCAGTTTTTCGTCCTTGGTCATGGAGGCCCCGGGAGACTGCTCGCCGTCGCGCAAGGTGGTGTCGAAAATGATCAATTGGTCAGCCATGACTTAACTCCTGTATCTTGATTACGGTGTGCCTGCATCGTGAAAGTTTCGGTTTCCCAAACAAAAAGGCCCGTTGCAGGTGCATACGGGCCTTTGAGGAAAAGAGTGCGCGCGCGCCCTAGTGTCTCCGCCCGTAAGGGGGTAGCAGTAGGGACAGGGCAAACGTTTTCATGCCTTGAAATGTAGCACAACAGCGACCCATCGTTGCATCATTTGTGCAAACCGCGCTCATCCGGCTCGTCGGTGGAGGTGCTGATGACACTACTGTGTTGGCCCTTGGCCTTGCGCCAACCGTACACCGCGTAGCCGCTCAAGCCATACAGTACGAACACGCCAAACAGCACGATGGGCGGATGGATGTTGATGATGGCAATGCCCAGCGCCATCAACACAATGACGACGAAAGGGACGCTTTTTTTCATCTGCACATCCTTGAAACTGTAGAACGGCACATTGGTCACCATCGTCAGGCCGGCATACAGCGTAAAGGCAAACATGATCCAGGTCGTCTGGCTCCAGCTCAGCCATAAAGCATCGCTGCCGCGGTGCACACCCAGCTCGGTCATGAGCCAGATGAACCCGGCAACCAGCGCTGCCGCTGCAGGTGATGGCAGGCCCTGGAAGTATCGCTTGTCGACCACGCTGGTATTGACGTTAAAGCGCGCCAAGCGCAGCATTGCACAGGCGCAATAGATGAACGCAGCAACCCAGCCCCAGCGCCCCAAACCCTTGAGCGACCATTCATAGGCAATCAGTGCTGGCGCAGCGCCAAAAGACACCATGTCAGAGAGCGAGTCCATCTGCTCGCCAAAAGCACTTTGCGTGTTCGTCATGCGCGCCACACGGCCGTCGAGGCTATCCAGCACCATGGCACAAAAAATGCCAATCGCGGCTTGGTCAAAGCGCCCATCCATGGCCATCACAACCGCATAAAACCCACCGAACAACGCCGCCAGCGTAAACAGATTGGGCAGGATGTAGATGCCCTTGCGGCGCTTGCGCGTTACCACGCCCGTTTCCCCAGGAACCCCCTTGCTGTCATGCATCAAATTCACCTCCAGCGCACAACCACCATGCGTATATAGCCATTAAAAAGATACGTTTGAGTGATTTTCGCCTGCCCGCAGTGTAGCTGCGCACAGGCATAGCGAGACGCATCTGCACTACCAAAGACAAAGGCCACCGAAGTGGCCTTTGCACAGCAAGCGCTCAGCGCCTCGCTATCAGTTGCGGGTCTGGTCGACCAGCTTGTTCTTGGCGATCCACGGCATCATGGCGCGCAGTTGACCGCCCACCTTTTCAATGGCGTGCTCGGCCGTATTGCGGCGACGGGCGGTCATGCTGGGGTAGCCGGTGGAACCTTCCAGAATGAACATCTTGGCGTATTCGCCGTCCTGGATGCGCTTCAAGGCATTGCGCATGGCTTCGCGCGACTGGGCGTTGATGACTTCGGGGCCGGTCTCGTACTCGCCATATTCCGCATTGT
>CBDUEA010000279.1:0-3308 GCA_965365965.1 uncultured Polaromonas sp.
CCCAAGAGCATGGCGGTGTCGTGCATGAAGCCTTCGCCATGGCCTTTGACCGCGTATTCGGGCAGCATCTCGCAAAACGTCTTCCAGTCGCTTCGCTGCCACATCGCCACCACCTCCTTATCCAGTGTTTCGAGGAAGGGACTCCATACCTTAAAGGCAAACTCAGGTGCCAGACCGTTTTGTGCAAAGCGGTGTGAGAGCGAGCCGCTGGCCAAAAAGGCTACTGTGCCGTCGTAGTGGTCTTCCACCGCTTTACGCATCGCCCAACCCAGTCGTGCGCTGTCGTTCAGGTAGTGCACTTGGCACAGTGCTGAGACGGAGATGACCTTGAAGTGCTGATCCGCGTTCATGTAGCGCATGGGCACCAACGTGCCATATTCAGGCGCCAGCGTGGTGGCTGGATGCGCCAAAGTTTCAACCCCTTGTTCGTTGCACAATTGAGCGAGCAACTTGCCCAGTTCAGGATTGCCAGGAAACTCGTAGGGCAGGTTGCCAATAAAGTGTGGCAACTCGTTGCTGGTGTAAATGCCTTTGAAATGCGGTGCGCAATTGATATGGTAGTTGGCGTTGACCAGCCAATGCGTGTCAAACACCACAATGGTGTCGACGCCCAGTTCGCGGCAGCGGCGGCCGATTTCAAGGTGTCCGTCAATCGCGTCCTGCCGCGTGCCCTTTCTCGGACCGTCCAGCTCGCTCAGGTACATCGATGGAACGTGGGTGATTTTGGCGGCTAGGGCTAGTGTTCCCATGGCGGTTTCCCTTATGTCTCGGTGGTGATGTTGGCTTTGCGAATCACATCTGCGTAGCGACTGATCTCGTTTTGGATGAAGTCTGCAAACTGGGCTGGCGAGCTGGAAAGGGAGGCAATACCACCCTTTTCAAACGCTGCTACAACCGCTGGACTGCCCAGTGCTTTGTTGACTTCAGCATTCAATCGCTGTACGACAGCATCTGGTGTGCCTGAGGGTGCGAGCAGGCCGTTCCAAGAGTTGGATACGACATTGACGCCTTGCTCTGTCAGTGTGGCAATGTTGGGCGCATAGACCGAGCGTTTGGCCGTGGCCATGCCCAGCGCGATCAATTTTCCACTTTGCACATGGCCGCGGAACTCAGGCCAATTGCCAAACATCAGACTCACCTGTCCTCCCAGCAAGTCTGCCAAGGCAGGTGCTTGGCCTTTGTAAGGCACATGCACAATGTCGACGCCCATTTGCGTTTTGAGCATTTCGCCGGCCAGATGAGCCGAGGTGCCTTGACCAAAAGAGGCGTAACTGAGTGTGCCTGTTTTTGCTTTGACAATGTCCGCCAAGGTCTTGAGGCCGCTGCCAGCGTGCGTAGTCAGCACGTGTTCTGACATGCCCATCAGTGCCACGGGGCGCAGGTCTTTGACACTGTCGTAGGGCAATTTTTTGACCAGTGTTTGGTTGACGCAAAAGCTGTTGGCCACTGTCACCAAGCTGTAGCCGTCAGGCGCAGACTTAGCGACCCAATCCACACCAATGACCGTGCCAGCGCCGGGCTTGTTCTCAATGACGATAGCCTGCCCCAAGGTCTTGGCAACCTCGAAGGCCACCAGACGCGTGACCATGTCGGTCGTCCCACCTGCTGGGAAGGGCACGACGAAACGCAGTGGTTTAGCGGGCCAGGTTTGCGCGTGGCTGAGCATGGGTAAAGCCGCAAATGCAGCTGCTTGAATCAGATGACGACGTTGCATATTCAAACTCCCCAGTGTGGAATGTGGTGATTACCCAAAGAAACGCAGACATTCTTGGGCTCGCAAAAAACTTCGTAGCTCCAGGTGCCACCTTCACGCCCGGTGCCGCTGGCTTTGGTGCCGCCAAAGGGTTGACGCAGGTCGCGTACGTTTTGGCTGTTGACAAAACACATACCAGCCTCTACGGCGGCCGCCATGCGATGTGCTTTAGCCAGGTTTTCGGTCCAGACGTAGCTCGACAAACCATAGCTGATGTCGTTGGCCAAACGTACCGAGTCTGCTTCATCTTTAAATGGAATCAAGCACGCGACAGGTCCAAAAATCTCTTCTTGCGCAATTCGCATGCGGTTGTCGACATCCGCAAAGACCGTAGGTAGCACGAAGTTGCCACGTTTGACGCGGTCGGGTAAATCGGGTGCGTCTAGGCCACCACACAACATCGTTGCTCCTTCTTTGGGACCGAGTTCAATATAGCTGCGAACTTTGGCGAGGTGAGCTTGGCTGATCATCGGTCCAACGATGGTTTTTTCATCCAGCGGATCGCCCACGGTGATGCGTTTGGCACGCTCGGCAAACTTCTGCGCAAAGTCTGCGTAGATGCTTTGTTGCACCAAAATTCGACTGCCCGCAGTGCAACGTTCACCGTTGTTGCTGAAGATCATGAAAATCGCAGCGTCCAAGGCGCGGTCCAGATCGGCATCTGCAAAAATCACAAACGGTGATTTGCCGCCCAACTCCATACTGAACTTCTTCAAGCCAGCGGCTTGCACGATACGGTTGCCAGTCGCGGTGGAGCCGGTGAACGAAATCGCCCTTACATCAGGGTGACGGCACAGCGGTTCGCCCGCTTCTTTGCCGTAGCCGTGCACCACGTTCAGCACGCCGGCAGGAATGCCCGCTTCCAGAGCCAACTCACCCAAGCGGGCGGCGGTCATCGGTGACAGTTCACTCATCTTCAACACGGCGGTGTTGCCGAACGCCAAGCAAGGTGCAACCTTCCAAGTTGAGGTCATGAAGGGCACGTTCCACGGGCTGACCAGTGCGCACACGCCCACGGGGTGAAACAACGTGTAATTCAGGTGCGTCTCAGTTGGGTAAGTGTGGCCATCTACACGGGTGCACATCTCGGCAAAATAAGTAAAGTTGTCTGCCGCACGGGGAATCAGCTGTTTGCCGGTTTGCGAGATGGTCTGACCGCAGTCATTCGTTTCCATCTGCGCAATTTCAGGTACATGCGCGGCGATCAACTCGCCCAGCTTGCGCATGAGCTTGGCACGCTGCGGTGCGGGCGTGGCCGCCCAGCCGGGGAAGGCGGCTTTGGCTGCTGACACAGCAGCGTTGACTTCTGCTTCACCGCCCGAAGCGACCTCGGCCAGCACGTCTTGTGTAGCGGGGTTGATGGTTTCAAAGTAGCTGGTGCTGGCAACTGATTTGCCGTTGATGAGGTGATTGAGTTGCATATTAGTTTTTGGTATCTGTAATGGTGTTGATCAGCGCGCCCACGCTTTCGATCTCCGTGACGATGACATCCCCCGGCTGGCAGTCCACCACCCCATCGGGTGTGCCGGTCAAAATCAAATCACCTGGCTGCAGC
>CBDUEA010000280.1:0-3308 GCA_965365965.1 uncultured Polaromonas sp.
GCCAAAGGCAGGCCAATCAAAGCTCCAATGACACTGGACTTCGCCGCGTCAATGAACCAAAGTTTGAGCGTCATTTTGTTAAAACCAAAATGCTCTTCCAATACAAAGGTTTGGTACAGCGTGAATGGCAATTCAATCAACCCACCAATCACAACAAAACCAACCAAAAGAGCCAATTGCTGCGCCATGCCTGCATAAGCATCTCCTATCCAGCCCAGCAGCAAACCGTTTAGCGCATCCAAACCACCTAAGAGCGTCCACCCTACCAGTACTGCGGCACCAAAAACCAACTCGAGCAAGCCAAAACGCGCTTTTGCCAAGGTGTAATCCGCCGCTTTTTGATGCGCAGCCAAGGTAATGCTGCTCACAAAAGCTGCAGGAACATGTGCACGATGCAGCGCCACGTGGCGTATTTGGCGCGAGGCCAGCCAAAATTTGACCAATAAACTCAGTACCAAGGCGGTTGCGAAGACGATGGTTAAGGTAAAACTAGGGTTTGAGATAGACATGACTGGAGTTTACTGATGATTGACTGAAGATTTGGAGCGACAATCATAGATATGCCTAAAACCACAAAAATCAACCCGAATCCTATCGAAGCCACTGCCTTGCTTGCTAAGAGCGACCTCAACTTGGTCTGGTTGGATTGCGAGATGACGGGCTTAGACCCCGACAAAGAACGTTTGATTGAAATTGCCGTCATTGTGACGGGGCCAAACTTAACGCCTCGTGTTGAAGGGCCGGTGTTGGTTATTCACCAGTCTGACGAATTGCTGGGCAAGATGGACAGTTGGAACAAAAGCACGCACGGGAAAAGCGGCTTGATAGACAAAGTCAAGGCATCTACCTGCACTGAGGCCGAAGCCGAAGCCAAAATTTTGACGTTTTTAAAGAATTACTTGCCCAAAGCAACATCGCCTTTGTGCGGCAACACCATCAGCCAAGATCGGCGGTTTTTAGTCAAAGACATGCCAAAACTAGATGCCTTCTTTCACTATCGCAACATTGATGTGAGCACACTTAAGGAACTCGCCAAACGCTGGCAACCTGAGGTGCACAAGGCTTTCAAAAAACAGCAAAAACACACTGCTTTGGCTGATGTGCATGAGTCGATTGACGAACTAGAGCATTACCGCGAGCATTTTTTAAAACATAGCACCTCTAAATTGTGACAAAGTTGGCTCTAAGTGGGCTTTTCCGAGTTTTAAAAAATCAATTCAAAAATATTACTTGGTAAAAACCCGTAGTCGTGCCATAATAAGCGACTGCACAGAAATTGCATATCAGAAATGAGAAATTCTGGCATAGCACATCTGCCTCACACATTGGGCTTCTTGTTCTGACATCGTTTAGCAAATAGCAATCAGCTAATAAGCAAACGCTCAGGTAATATATAAAAGCCAACCGCGTCCTAGCCGACTGCAATCACACATCTTTAGATGTGGGTTACAGACAAACTCGAGCAAATAGACGTTGTACTTCGTTTGATGGTTGATGTTTTTTAACCATTGAATGGAACCGCACCTAAACGAAGGTAGCGGCTTGGATATGACTGACTCTATTACTACTGAAGAATTTACACAAAACACCCCTGTAGCCGGCGCATTTGCTGCTGATATTGCTATCAACATCATTGTTGACGATGCTGCTGAAGCCAAAGCCTTGGCAGACGCTGAAGCCGCCAAACTACCAAACGGCTTTATCGCGCTTGGCTTGGCTGATGAGCTGATTCAAGCTGTGAAAGAAATGGGTTTCACACAACCCACCATCGTACAAACTAAAACGATTCCTTTGGCTTTGCCTGCGGATTCAGTGGACGGTACGCCTAAGAAATTCGTCGATTTGATGGTTTCTAGCCAAACCGGCTCAGGTAAAACTGCTGCCTTTTTGCTGCCTGTGATTCATACCTTGCTGAAACAGCAAGAACAAGCCGCTGCAACTGAGCGCGCTGAGTTCGAAGCCGCTTGTGCAGAGGCTGAAGCCCGTGGCGAAGCGCCTCCTAAGCGCGCTAAACGCAAAGACCCTACCAATTTCCGCAATTTCACACCGGCCACCCCGGGCGCATTGGTACTCTGCCCTACCCGTGAATTGGCACAACAAGTTGCCAATGACGCGATTGACTTGGTGCGCTACTGCAAAGGCTTGCGTATTGCCAACGTTGTAGGCGGCATGCCTTACCAGTTGCAATTGGCTAAATTGCAAAACGCTAACTTGGTGGTTGCAACCCCAGGCCGTTTGCTTGATTTGCAACGCTCGCACCAGTTGAAGCTCGACAAAGTCAAGTTCTTGGTCGTTGACGAAGCGGACCGTATGCTCGACTTGGGCTTCTCTGACGACCTCGCAGAAGTCAACCAATTGACGATCGAGCGCCATCAAACCATGATGTTCAGCGCAACTTTTGCACCCCGCATTCAGCAACTCGCTGGCCGCGTGATGCGTGAGCCGCAGCGCATCACCATTGACAGCCCGCAAGACAAGCACCAAAACATCAAGCAATCTTTGTTTTGGGCTGACAACTCTCAGCACAAGCGTAAATTGCTCGACCACTGGTTGCGCGACACCAACATCAAGCAAGCCATCGTGTTTGCCAGCACCCAAATTGAGTGCGATGGCTTGGCCAACGACCTGCAACAAGAAGGTTTCAGTGCCGTCGCTTTGCACGGTGCTTTGAACCAAGGTATCCGTAACCGTCGTTTGCAAGCTTTGCGCGAAGGTCATGTCCAAATTTTGGTCGCTACTGACGTGGCAGCTCGCGGTATTGACGTTCCTTCCATCAGCCACGTGTTTAACTTCGGCTTGCCAATGAAAGCTGAAGATTACACGCATCGTATCGGTCGTACCGGCCGTGCTGGACGTGACGGCATTGCGGTCAGCTTTGCTGAAATCCGTGACCGTCGCCGCATCATGGACATTGAGCAATACACACGCACCCCGTTCAAAGCGGAAGTGATTCCAGGTTTAGAGCCAAAACAACGTTTCCCAGAGTCACGCAGCAACTTCGGCGGTCCAGACCGTGGTGGCGACCGTGGTGGTTTCGGTGGCGGTGGCGCAGGCCGTGACCGCAAGTTCGCACCTAGCCGTGGTGGCTTCGGTGGCGACCGAGGTGGTGATCGCGGCAGCTTCGGCGGCGGTGGTTTTGGTGGTGGCGATCGCGGTGGTTTCGGCGGTGGAGACCGTGGCAACTTCGGCGGCGGTGATCGTTTCGGTGGTCGTCCAGACAACAACGCACGTGACCCAGGCAGCTATGTTCGCAAAGGCGGTTTTAACGATCGCTTTGCAGGCGGCAACGACCGAGGTAATGGTGGCTT
>CBDUEA010000281.1:0-3307 GCA_965365965.1 uncultured Polaromonas sp.
CGTGACTGGCCCGGGCACACCGCGTGAAAAAACCTTTGCTGGCCAAGCGTATTTGCTCACCTACGCAATTCCGCATTTCTTCTTCCACACCACCACCGCCTATGCCATTTTGCGCCACAACGGCGTTGAGATTGGTAAGAAGGACTTTGTAGGTGCCAACTAAAGCTACGTTGGTTTGACGGAGAAACTTTGACCGTTCTGCTTGCCCCGATGGAGGGGCTTCTGGATTTTGTGCTGCGCGACATCCTCACCCGTGTGGGTGGGGTCGATCGTTGCGTCTCAGAGTTCATTCGCGTCACTAACACGCTGTTACCCGACAAGGTCTTCACGCGTTACGTACCTGAGCTGCTGAACGGTGGCCGCACCTTGTCTGGTGTACCCGTGCGAGCACAGTTGCTGGGCTCAGACCCGTCTTGCCTCGCTGACAATGCCGTGGCCTTGGCAAGACTGGGTCCAGAAGGCATTGACCTTAATTTTGGCTGCCCCGCCAAAGTCGTGAACCGGCATGGCGGTGGAGCGGCACTGCTGGACGAGCCGGAGTTGGTGGCCAAAATTGTCGCCACCGTACGCCGTGCCGTGCCTGCGCATCTGCCTGTATCCGCCAAAATGCGGCTGGGTTTTAATGACGACAGCCGCGCCGAGGAGTGCGCTATCGCCATCGCAGAGGCCGGCGCCAGCGAGTTGGTTGTTCATGCCCGAACCAAGGCAGACGGCTACCGCCCGCCGGCGTATTGGGCGCGGATTGCAGATGTGCGGGCCGTTGTAAGTATCCCCGTGGTGGCGAATGGCGAAATTTGGAACATTGAAGATGCGCAGCGATGTCGTGAACTCTCGGGCTGCGAGATGTTGATGGTCGGGCGCGGCATGGTGACGGACCCGGGCTTGGCGCTGGCCATTCAAGCCATGGGCTCAGGTGAAGCGTATGCAGGAACGGACTGGAACAGTTTGCAACCGTTGATCTACGAATTTTGGCGCTTGGTTTGCGCCACCTTGGAGTACAAGCAGCAAACGGGTCGATTAAAGCAGTGGCTGAATTTTTTACGCCGTAAATACCCAGAAGCCGAGGTCGCTTACCAAGCCGTGCGGACGTTTCACG
Source organism: uncultured Polaromonas sp. (assembly GCA_965365965.1). Lineage (GTDB taxonomy): Bacteria > Pseudomonadota > Gammaproteobacteria > Burkholderiales > Burkholderiaceae_C > Aalborgiella. The sequence continues at coordinate 1,097 of CBDUEA010000281.1, forward strand.
ACCCGCTGCTGGTTGACCAGTGGTTTGCCGCGCAGGGCATGGTGCCTCATTCATGAGGCTCAAGTTTATGGCGTAAACAAAGCTTCAAAACCATCCATCGGTTCAAAACGCTTGTTGCGGTAACACAAGCGTGTCGGACCTGGCAGGGCGCGTTGGCGGACAGAATGGTCTACGTCGCCCGGGTAGGTGAGAACGCGTAGGCCATCCCTGTCAAACGGCTCGGGCTGAACCAAGGGCGGTTTGACATTGCGGGCTTGGTCTAAGACGCTGGCCACACTGTTGTGACGCGCCAAATGTACCAAACTCATGATTTGTGGCGGTGCCAGCTCAATGTCTTTGTTCCAGTATTGCTCTAAAGCAGTACGCGGTTGTAGCCACACGCTTTGGGTCGATTCATAGTTGGCATGATGCGCGGTTTGGTGCAGTGGCACGCCAGCAACAAAAAAGCGCGTGTCAAAACGCTTGTGGGAAACGGAGGCCATTTTGGGTGTGATCCAACGTGACCACGGTAATACGCTCTGAGTTTGCAGACGCAGCGACAGGTTTGCCAGCATGGCATCAAAACCCAGTCCATCACGCAGCATAGCGGCGGCGTTGGCCGTGGAGGCAACCGTGGCATCGTGGGCAAACAGGACGCCGGACTCCTCAAACGCTTCACGCAAGGCAGCTACATACAGACCGGCAGCACTGAGATGGGCAAGTTCAGGTTCGTTCAGCGCGGCATGCAAGGCTTGGGGGGATTGGTCAAGGTGGCTGGCCAAGTCCAACTGCGCGTCACTGGCGTCGACTTTGCCGCCTGGAAAGACATAAGCGCCGCCCAACACATCTGACAAACCATGCCGTTTGAGTAAAAAAACTTCCATACCCGAGGGTGCGTCGCGCAGCATGACGACGGTGGCAGCATCGCGCACAGGGGTGGTGATTTCTTGATGGTTGAGTTCCATGGTGTCTTTCAAGTGACTTTGCGGTTCAGGTTCAGTGGGCTTGGTCTTCAGTGGTTGCTGGTTCTGTATTAGAGTATGTTACTTACTGTCTATTGTCGATTTATTATTCATTAACCATTTTTAAAAAAGAAAGCCAAGCCATGTCTACTGAAGGGATTGATTTTACGGGTCGTGTTGCCATTGTGACGGGTGCCGGCGGCGGTTTGGGTCGCGAACATGCCTTGGCTTTGGCCGCACGAGGCGCCAAAGTGGTTGTTAACGATTTGGGCGGTGCTCGCGATGGTGCTGCAGGTACTGGCTCGGTGTCGGCAGCGCAAGCGGTGGTCGACGAAATCATCGCCGCAGGTGGCGAGGCGATGGCTAATGGGGCTTCTGTGACCGACTTTGCCGCCGTAGAAGACATGGTGACACAAGCGATGAAAGCGTGGGGCCGAGTGGATATTTTGGTCAACAACGCGGGTATTTTGCGCGACAAAAGTTTTGCCAAAATGGAGCTTGCCGACTTTGCCTTGGTAGTGGATGTGCATTTGATGGGAGCGGTGAATTGCACCAAAGCGGTTTGGGCGATCATGAACGAGCAAAAATATGGCCGCATTGTCATGACCACATCGTCCAGCGGTTTGTATGGTAATTTTGGCCAGTCCAATTACGGCGCTGCCAAAATGGCTTTGGTCGGTTTGATGCAAACTTTGTCGATTGAAGGCGCCAAAAACGACATTCGTGTCAATTGTTTAGCACCCACCGCGGCTACCCGCATGACCGAAGGTTTGATGTCTGAAGCCGTGCTGGCGGCCTTGAAGCCCGCAGCCGTGGTACCCGCGATGCTGGTGATGGTGGCTGAAAATGCACCAACGCGGACGATTTTGTGTGCAGGTGCCGGCACGTTTGAGGCGGCACACATCACGCTTACACAAGGTGCATGGGTTGGCATGGGTGCAGATGCGCCAGAGCAATTGGCCGCGCGTTTGGCAGAAGTTACGAATCGTGAAGGAGAGACCGTGCCCATGAGTGGCTCAGCACAAGGCACGAATGAAGTGACAAAATTCATGGCGCACAACAAATAAACGCTTAAGCAAGTGAGCCATTTGCGAAGGTGACCGTTTGAAAACACTCAACATCATCGGCGGTGGCAGGGTTGGGCGCAGTTTGGCCAAACTCTGGCACATGCGTGGCACTTATGTGGTTCAAGATGTGTTGACGCGGTCTGTGCAAAGTGCGCAGGATGCCGTGCAATTTATCGGTGCGGGTCGTGCTGTTCAGCAATTGC
>CBDUEA010000282.1:0-3302 GCA_965365965.1 uncultured Polaromonas sp.
TTTTTCACAGCACTTTAGGATGACGCCGTTGTTCATCCTAGAATCAAGCGCATGATCCCCGACCCTGCGCATCAGCAAACTCCCAAGCAACCACACCTCTCCGCGCACCCGCATATACCGCCTTCGCAGGTGCGTGGCCGCATCAACCAAGTGGTCGCGGTGCTCATTGTGGCGGGTTTGGTGCTCTACATTGGGCTGATGAGCTTGCTGTTTTACAAGCAAGAGGCCTTGTTGTTCAGTCCCGTGGTGACACCAGCCAGCCAGCCTTTGGCGGCGCTGGCAACGCAGGGTGAGGGCGTGCGCGAATTCAGCGTTGACGTGCCAGGCGCCAAACTTTCCGTTTTACAGCTCAAATTACCCAACCCCAAAGGCGTGGTTTTCTTTTTGCATGGCAACCGTGGCAATTTGGACGAGTGGTTTGTCAACACCGCGATTTACCGCCAAGCCAATTTTGACTTGGTGATGTTGGACTACCGTGGCTTTGGCAAAAGCACCGGGCATATCGAGATGGAAGAGCAACTGCATGCCGACGCGTTGGCCGTGTGGCAGCACGTCGCCCCGCAATATGCAGGTAAAAAAGTCGTGATCTATGGCCGCTCGCTTGGCTCGGGGCTGGCGGCGGAGCTGACGCATACGCTGGAGAAAACGGGCCAGCATGTCGATGAAACGATTTTGGTGTCACCGTACAGCAGCATGCGCGCCTTAGTGAAGGATAAATACCCCTTTGTCCCGATCTCGCTGTTGTGCTACCCGCTGCGCACCGACTTGGTGTTGCCAACGCTGAAAAGCCCGGTTTTGCTGATTCATGGCGACCAAGACACCCTCATCCCCCTCAGCCACAGCCAAATGCTGCAAGCGTTCAACGAGCACTCTAAATTGCTGATTGTCCAAGGCGCGGGGCATGCGGATATTCATAAGTTTGCAGCGTATTTGGAGGGGTATGGAGCGGTGTTGAAGGGGTTATGAGTTTGGCTGGCTGCCTGCCTGCCTTGCCTTTTTGAATGACCCTGCTATATTGAGTACAGCGTTGTTTTAACAGTCGCTTGTCTGAAAGGTCAGCGTCCATGAGCCATAATTCCGACAACCCTGAACTCAACAAGCGCCATGCGATGGCGTTTTATGAGTTGATGTTCAACGAGTGCCAACCCGCGTTGGCGGTGCAGCGCTATGTGGGCGACAGCTATACACAGCACAACCCGATGGTGGCCGATGGCAAAGAGGCCTTCATCGCCTACTTTGAACACATGGCGCGGGAGTATCCTGGTAAAAAAGTATATTTCAAGAGGGTCATTGCAGAAGGCAATTTGGTTATGCTGCACTGCCACCAAGAATGGCCCACCGATACCAACAAAGACTGGGCGGGCATAGACATCTTTCGCTTTGACGCCCACGGCAAGATTGTGGAGCATTGGGATGTGCTGCAGGTGGTGCCTTCAGAGTCGGCCAACGGCAACAGCATGTTTTAATGCTTGATTGCAAGCAAATTCATTTAAATAGGAGAGTCCACTATGGCTATTTCACATGCAAATTCGGGCGATGTGCTGGATATTCGGCCTTTAGGCTCAAACCTTGTCAATTCACAGACGATAGCGCTGTTCAAGTCCAAAAACCTCGAAGTCATGCGTTTGGTGTTGCCGCGCGGCAAAGGCATGCCGATGCACAGTGTGCCGGGCGATATCACCATGCAATGCATGGAAGGCACGATTGAGGTGGTGGCGGACGGACACGCCAAGCCCTTGGCTGCTGGGCAGCTGATGTATGTGGCCGGTGGCGTGCCACACAGCTTGACCGCGCTGGCCGATGCCTCGGTGCTGGTGACGATTGCGTTGTGCAAGTGAATTAGCAAATGGATAAGTAAGGGTATTCCCTAATCCTGTAAGCTCGCTCCTTTACAGGAAATTTTGATGACCAGACTTTTGATCAACTCCGGCTCCACGTTTGAGGCGCAGATGGGCTATTCCCGTGCCGTGGTGGACGATGAGTGGGTGTTTGTCTCCGGCACGACCGGTTTTGACTACAGCACCATGACGATTCCAGACAATATCGTGGCGCAAGCCGAACAGTGCTTTAAGAATATTGAAGCTGCTTTGAAGCAAGCCGGTAGCAGCTTGCAAGATGTCGTTCGCATCAACTATGTGGTGCCGATTGCCACTGAGTTTCCGCAATGCTGGCCGGTGATGCGCCGCTATTTGGGTGACATCCGCCCCGCCGCCATGATGATCAGCGCCGGTTTGGCCGACGCGCGCATGCGGATTGAGATTGAGGTGACGGCGCGCAAGCGGCGATAAAACGGGCTAACCCTGCGCGACAGGCAAGCTCGCATCATTGCTCCACTCGCTCCAGCTGCCAGCAAACAAAGCTGATCGGCCTAAGCCTGCAATCTCCATCGCCAACACATTGGGCACGGCGCTGACGCCGCTGCCGCAGTGGTGAACCACGCTGGAAGGGTCGCGGCCCGCAAGGAGTTTCTCAAATTCGGCACGTAACGCATCGGGGGATTTGAACTTGCCGTCGGCACCGATATTGTCTGAAAACATCCGGTTCAGCGCGCCGGGGATGTGGCCTGCGACGGGGTCGAGTGGTTCGACTTCACCGCGAAAACGTGCTCCGCCGCGTGCGTCGACGATGGTTTGGCTCGCTTTGTTGATATTGCTTGCTACTGTTTTAATAGTAGCCAAAGTAGATAATTCGCCGGTTAGTACGAAATTTGCGGGTGATTTTGCGATATGTGATGCATTTTCTGCGCTTTCAGCGCTTTCTGCACTTTCCACCGCGCCGCCCACAGCTTCCCATGCTTGCAGGCCGCCGTCCAGCACGGCCACGGCTTCGTGACCGACCCATTTCAGCATCCACCACATGCGGCCGCAGTAGTTGACGCCGTTGCGGTCATAGACGATGGCTTGGTGCGCGTTGGTGAAGCCGATACTGCCAAGCCACGCGGCAAACGCTTCACGCGACGGCAGCGGGTGGCGACCACCCGAGGCGGCGGTCGGGTCATTTTTGGCGGTGCTTAAATGCTTGTCTAAGTTGACATACTGCGCCCCGGCGATGTGGACAGCGTCAAAGTGCTGCTGGCCCGCAGCGGGGTTCATCAGCTCGAATGAGCAATCAAACACCATGATGGGTTTGCCATCGGGAGTGCGAGGCTGCTCACTGTCAAGCAGGGTTTTGAGAGTTTCGGCGGTGATGAGGATGGTGTACATGGGTAGAAACCTTTCAATGTTCTTCAGCGGGTGTGTTGGGTAGCGCACGGGAGCGCAGCACGGTAGCGATCAAGCCACTGGCGACAAACACCGCAATAC
>CBDUEA010000283.1:0-3284 GCA_965365965.1 uncultured Polaromonas sp.
GTCACTTCGCCCAAATGATGGCAGTGCGGTCAGCGGTGCGCGTCTTGTTGAATAACAGCAAATTCAATTTACCTTGGGCGCGCCAAAACTTTCAGGCATCTGCACAGCCACTACTTCGCCGCGCGCCGTAACTACGCCTGCAACCAGCACCGTGGTTTCGACGATCACCTTGCGTCCCTTGATTTCCTTGACCCGACCGCGAATCTCGAGCAGGTCAGTCAAAGGCGTTGGCTTTAGGAAATCTACATGCAGTGAACCGGTCACAAAACGAAATGGGGGCAGCGTGTCCATCTCGCGCCCTTCGGCGCGGTACATGGCAGCGGCGGCTGTGCCTGTGCTATGGCAATCAATCAATGAAGCAATCAAACCGCCATAGGCATAGCCGGGCACCGACGTGTGATACGACTCTGGTTTGAAACGGGTGACTGTTTCGTCCCCTTCCCAATAAGTCTTGATCTGATGACCATGCGTATTGTGTTGACCGCAACCATAACAATGCGACACATTTTCAGGGTAATACTCTTGAAAAGCTTTCATGAAATCTCCAGTGGTAAAAAAGGGCTTGTTGTGAATTTTTCTTGGGTAAAAGACTGCAGAAAACTCAAAATTTTATGGGTCACTTCAGGTAAGTCTTCAAAAGATTCATGTGAGCCGTTGCACTCCAGCAAAGTAACATCAGCCTGCGCGCGGTGTTGCCACAACCACCGCGCATCCTCAATTGGCACGATGCTGTCTTGCAATCCATGCACCAGTAGCACGGGGCTTTGGGTTAGCGCCAGTGTGTGCACTGGCGCAATAGCATCAAAACGGGCACCGATCACGCTTTCCACATAGCGGTTGACCAACCAACCCAACGGCCAATAAGGCACACGGCGCGCAGCCAGCCAGCGGCGCATCACCTGCTCAGGGTGCGCAAATGCGGACACGCTGACCACTGCTTGCAAATCATGTCTGCGCGAAGCACTCAACAAGACTGCCGCACCACCCACCGAGTGGCCCAAAGCAGACAAACGCGTACCATCAATGCCTGACTGCACCCGCAGCCAATCAAGCGCACTGTCCAAGTCTTGTGCAAAGCGTGGCAACGAACTGTGGCTATCTTTGTCACTTCGACCGTGGTTGCGCGACTCCGGCAGCAGCACGGCATAGCCGGCACGATGCAGCGCCTGTGCCGCTGGCAGTAGCGTGCTGGCGTTGCCGCCCCAACCGTGTAGAAGCACCACGGCTGGTGCCGGCTCAAAGACCGAGGCTGGCACATACCAAGCAAACAAGCTCAATCCACGCACTCCCAAAATACGCACCGTCTGCGCAGACAAACCAAGGTCAGCAGGCTGCACGCCCGCCAGCGTTGCTTCAGGTGCTAAGCTGCGATGCAATAAATGGCGCATGCCAAGAAGCAGTAAACAAACTGCTCCGAGCGCGAGCCACAGAGAACTGGACATCAACGGGATTAAAAATCAAACCTGCTAGGCATGACAACTATCGGTATTTTTTTAAATAAATGCCCTCAAACCAGCGCTTGGCCCAATGAAACAAGCGTGATGAGGGCAAGATAATTTGACGATTGGGATTGCGGAACACCACCGTCCCTTGATTTAGAGCATCAATGATGCAGACCAATTCGACCTTGAAGGTGGCGGTGGGCGTTTGACCTCGCAAGCCAGTTAACAAGTTTTCAGCCGCAGCAGCAGCCTGCAGGTCGGCCATGTGGGCTTGCTTTGGCATCCAGTCAGGGCCCGGAAAGCTGCCCGAATCACCGACCACATACACATGCTGTGCCCCCTCGACACGACACTGCGCATCAGCCTTGAGCAGCCCACCGGGCGAGCGCGCTAGCTCGGTTTGGTCAAACCACAGGTTGCCGGTCATGCCGGGCATGAAGAGAATCAGGTTGGCAGGGAACGAGCCACCTTCCGTGACAATAGAATCCGCCTCAAAGCGCACCATTTTATGACCCAGATGCGTGCTGATGTTGCGCCGCGCCATCTCCGCCAACAAATGCTTGACCGCCTTGGTCCCCAGTCGATTGCCTGGCTCGGTAGATGGGTTGAAAAACACCAGTTCGAATTTATCGCGCCGCCCTTCTCGCCTGAGCTGCTCATCAATACCAAACAAAAACTCAAACATTGGCCCGCCACGCACCGCGCTCTGCTCGTTCGGGTTTCCAGCAAAACCGACGGCAATGGTCCCGCCTTGCAGTGTGCGCAGACGGTCTCTGATTTTTTCAGCGGCTGCAATCCCTTCGCACGGTGTAATGGCATGCTCAATACCGGGCAATTTTTTGATGAAACGCCCGCCGCTGGCGATCACCAGTGCATCGTTGCGGACATCGCCTGCTGTCGTGGTTACCAACCGGCCCCCTTCACTGACACCGGTTACCTCTGCGGCCATGTGCTGCACCTTCATGCGGGCAAAGAAATTGGCCAAAGGCACCACCAGCTGCTCACGCGTGCGCAACCCGCTGGGAATCCAGATGATGCCGGGCAGGTAATGCAGCTCGGCACGCGGCGCAATCAAGGTGATGAGGGCGTTGGCATCGCGCTGGCGAATCTCCCGCACACTGGACAATGCACCAAAACCGGAACCAATGATGGTGATGTTTGAAGACGTGTTCATGCTAATTTCTCACAATGTTTTGTCAGAGCAGCCCAACAGGATGGCTACTTATCAGACTAAAGACCATACCATCCGGAGTATAGTCTAATGCAACAGCTTTAACGCAATGCCCAGTGATAACAGCGCAGTATCAAAGAAGTTAACTTAAGCGGTGCATGGCGCACAAAAGCGGGCAACCATTGGGGTGAATTCAAAGAAAATCGGGTTGACCAGCGGGTAAAGGGACGTAACCAAGCGGTCAACTCAACAAAACGACTGTTTTTCATCGTGCCCAAGCAAAGTGCTTGCCTCCAGTAAAGAAGTCCATTTTAAGACTTGGCGATAAGCTTGTCATTGCGATGTCTCAAGCCACCCCACACACGCAAACCAACTGCTCCCGTACCTGCCCACTGAGCAGTTGAATTTGCTTGAAAATGGGAATAGAAGTAATTCAGTACTTTACTAATACTAAATTTATAGCAATATATTGAATAAATACAACGACTATAGCTAAAAATGTCTTTAAAAATGAGATCTTAAAATACAGCAATTTCGGTCAAGTCCAGTTAGCATTTTTACTATGTAATTCATAGCTGATGAGCTAAATAATACGCCGGCTAGAAGCATTAATGTCGGCGAATTCAAATACAAAGTGCGTCAGTAGGAAGTTTAATTGGTTTTATGGGTAG
>CBDUEA010000284.1:0-3283 GCA_965365965.1 uncultured Polaromonas sp.
CCGCCATACTGATGGAGTGCGCCCCAATCTCGGTCGAGCTGCGTACTTCTTTGGCGACGGAAAAGCTACGTTGGAAGAGCTGGTTCAACGTCGCACCCAGCGCGCCTGCGCTGCCAGCAACGCGCACGGCATCTTTCATTTGGCCCAAAATCTGTGGCTCACCCAAGACCATGCTGTCCAGCCCACTGGCAACGCGGAAGGCGTGGCGTGCGGCCAGTCCGTCTTGCAGGGTGTAAGAATGGGCCCGCAGCGCTGCGGGGCTGACGCCGCCCATCTGCGCCAACCAGTCCAAGGTGGGGTTGAGCGTTAAATCGGGGGAGGCATGGGTGGTTAAACCATTGGCAAGGTAAATCTCAGTGCGGTTGCAGGTGGAAATCAAGGCCGCTTCGAGCTGCTCTGTAACTGAAGTTTGCACGATGGAGCGCCCTAAATCAGAGCGCATGCGGTGCAACGTCGGCTCAATTTGGTCGATAGCAAACGCAAACCGCCCGCGTAAATCGAGCGGCGCGGTGGTGTGATTAATCCCTAATGCCCAAACTGCCATACCCTGATTATAAAATACGCTCCATGAGCCCACTAGACTTTGTCAATCATCTCCTTAATTTTGCGCTACCCGCCGTAGCCATGGGGGTGATGATGCCGCTTTTAAGCCGCCTGTTGTGGCGCAAAACGGCTGTTAAACGCAGCCTGTTGTCACAAATGATCATCTCCAGCCTCGCATGTGTGGTGGTTTTGCTGGCAGGTTTGGTGATTTTCAGCACCGACGGCAAGATGATGACTTATATCGGTGTCATCTTGGCCGCCGCTGGCTGCCAATGGTGGTTTCAGGGTGGCTTGAAGATCAAGTAGTGCAGCACTCGACTTTTTCCCAGCTAAATGAAGGTCTAACTGGCTTGTCGCATGACTGTACCGCCCTAGGTTTGAAAAGAGGCTGCCGTGGGCTCAACCCCCGCCCATGAAGATGAACTTGAACAGGAACACGGCAGCAATGATCCATGTCATCCAGTGAACTTCCTTCGCTTTGCCAGTAAACAGTTTCAAAAGTGCATAAGAGATGAATCCAAAGGCGAGGCCGTTGGCAATGTTGTAAGTGAAGGGCATCATCAGCGCTGTGATGACACCAGGCACGACTTCAGTCGAATCATCCCAGTTCAATTCGGTCAATTCGCGCAACATCAAGCAAGCGACAAAAAGCAATGCTGGCGCAGTTGCATAAGCGGGCACCACACCTGCCAACGGCGAAATAAACAGGCAGGCAAGAAAGAGAATCGCCACCGTCAACGCTGTCAGGCCAGTGCGTCCGCCAGCTTGCACGCCTGCCGCGCTCTCGGCATAGGCGGTGGTACTTGAAGTACCAAGCAACGAACCTGCAAAAATAGCCGCACTGTCTGCCAGCAGCGCCTTGTTCAGGCGCTCCATTTTGCCCGGTACCAACAGTCCAGCGCGTTTGGCCACACCCATCAGCGTGCCGGTCGCATCAAACAACTCGACCAGAAAGAACACCAGCACCACGTTCAGAATGCCACCCTTGAGTGCACCTGCCACATCGAGTTGCATGAAGGTCGGAGCAATCGACGGTGGGGCCGAAAAAACACCCATAAACTTGTTGCCACCGAAAAAGAAAGACAGCACGGTGACGACCACAATACCGATCAGAATTGCGCCAGGAACACGGTATTTGTCGAGCACGACGATCAAGATGAAACCGATCGCTGCGAGTGCTACAGGCGGTTTTTTAAGGGCACCCCAAATCCCCAAGGCGGCTGGTGAGGCAACAACAATGCCAGCACTTTTCAGTGCGATGATGGCGAGAAACATGCCAATGCCGACGACAATCGCGGTCCGCAGCGATTGCGGAATGCCGCGCACAATCAGCTCGCGCAGTCCAAACAGCGTGATGGCCAAGAAAAGACAGCCCGAGATAAACACGGCGCCCAGAGCCGTCTGCCACGTGTAGCCCATGGCGCCGACCACGACAAATGCGAAGTACGCATTCAGGCCCATGCCGGGTGCCAGTGCGATCGGGTAATTGGCATAGAGCGCCATGATGGCAGTGCCAAAAGCCGCAATCAAACACGTTGCGACGAACACGGCATCTGCAGGCATGCCAGCCGCCGATAAGATAGACGGATTCACAAAGATGATGTAGGCCATCGTCAGGAAGGTCGTCGCGCCCGCAACAATCTCCGTGCGCACGTTGGTGTCGTGCTCTTTAAGCTTAAAGATTTTTTCTAGTAATTGCATTTTCTTGTCTCCTAAATAGTTCTACGCTTACGCCTTGGTGGTGGCGCTGTTGTTTGGTCCCAAGTTTTTGCCTCCTTTGCGGCTACTTTTTTTTTGACTTTTGACTTTTGAGTCGGACGGTGTTTTGCAGCGTCTGGCTCTAACCACATCGCATCAACTCACATGACTGCTGTGGAGATGATTCACGCCTGCGACATAAGCGCTGACCAGATTTCGTTCATCCGACAAAGTCAGCCAGTCGATCAGTTCAGTGCCATAACTTGCAAGCAGGTCGCCGCGCAGCGCGACGCGAGTGGATGGGGTCGTGCTCATAGAAGTTCGCTCCGTGAATAGAGGTATCAGGCGGGAGTATTCGGCTGGTCGCCGGTCCGGCCGCGCCGCAGCATGCCGTGACTGGCTAGGTTGCGAGCCACGCCCTGCACCTGCTCGCGCAGCCATCGCCCTGACGCTGAACTGTGCGTCAAGTCGTGTGAAAGCTGGTAGTACTTGATGATCGGAAAAGCGACCGGGCAAGGCACAATACGCAGCGGCAATGTCTCGGTATAACGCGAGCAGAACAGTCGTCCGGTGGTCAGCACCAACAGGCTTTGCGCCACCATCAAGGGGAACAGGCTGAAATGCGCGCTGCGAACCGTGATATTGCGCACCAAATCCAGTGACGCTAGATGCTCGTCGATCACGCCGAGCGCGACGCCTTGTCCATCGGTATGCAATGGCGTTGGTGCAATGTGCTCAGAGGCCAGGTAGCGTTCAACACTCCAGGCGCTCGTACTTGCTGCGCGCACGATCGGATTGTCCTCAGCAACCAAGCAAACAATTTCATCAGACAGCAGTGGCCCTAGATGAAGCTCCTCTGGCGGCTTCAACCAGTTGCCGATGACTAGATCGACTGTGCCGGTAGCCAAGCCTTGCCTGTAATTGAACTCGCTGGTCAGCGGCAGCAGTTCCAAGCGCACCAACGGCGCAACCTTCTTTATGTGGGCAACCAGCGCGGGCAAAACGAGTGGGTCTAGGAAGTCGCTTGCAGCAATCCGACACG
>CBDUEA010000285.1:0-3282 GCA_965365965.1 uncultured Polaromonas sp.
TGGTCTGGTCGGCTGCACTCGAGATCGCAGCCAACGAATCGCTCAGGCTGCTGGCGCGGCACGGCTTGGCCGTACCCGACTCGCACACCCAGCGCGATTGGACCCAGCCGTATCAAGTCAGCGACGCGGTCGAGCAAGCCTGGCTGGTCGCCTACCGCGACCCGAAACAGCACTGGGAGCTGTACCAACTGGGTGAAAAACTGACCGATTTGGAAGACAGCTTTCGCCTCTGGCGCTTCCGCCACGTCACCACCGTAGAACGCATCATCGGCTTCAAACGTGGTACGGGTGGCACAGGCGGCGTGAGTTATTTGCGCAAAATGTTGGATGTGGTGCTGTTTCCTGAAATCTGGAAGCTCAGAACTGACTTGTAAAGCCTATTTGGAAAACCTACACTGCAAACGGATATGCCATATCAGCTAAATTCGCGGCTTTAACCAAGGAATCTCACCATGGGCAGCTTTCAAAATATAACCTCCAGCGACGGCTTTGTATTCCCGGTTTATGTGGCCCAGCCCACCGGTGCACCCAAAGGTGCGATCGTCGTCTTGCAAGAGATTTTTGGTGTTAACACCCACATCAAAGAAGTGACTGATGGTTACGCTGCCCAAGGCTACTTGGCCATCGCGCCCAGCACCTTTCACCGCGTGCAAGCGGATGTCAATTTGGGCTACACACCAGAAGACATCCAAGCCGGTATCGCCTTGAAATCTGCCGCTGAAGCGGTTCAAACGCAGGTCATACAGGACGTGCAAGCCGCGATCGACTTTGCAACGAAAGAGCTCCCTGCCGGTAAAAAAGTGGGCTTAGTCGGTTATTGCTGGGGCGGTTTGCTGACTTGGCGCGCTGCAGCCATGCTCACAGGCATCAGCGCAGCTGTGCCCTACTATGGTGGCGGCATGACGGTGGGCGAAGAGCCTGCACGCCAACCCACCATACCCGTCATGGTTCATTTTGGCGACCAAGATACTGGCATCCCGCTGGACACTGTCCACGCTTTTGCCGCCCAGCACCCCGAAGTCAAAGTAGAAATCTACCCCGCCAACCACGGCTTCAACTGCGACCACCGTGGTTCATACGATGCCGCAGCCGCCAAGCTGGCGTTGGAGCGGACGTTGGCATTTTTTGCGGCGCATTTGTAACGCATTTCCAGTCTCTTAACGTTTAATAATTACTATATTTTAAATAGCAAATTATCAAACAAATACGCCGGCTACTGCCAAAATAAAAACCTCAAAAGCTGATCTCAATCACCTTTTGAGGTTTTTCAGCGCTTTTGATGAGTTTTTAAAGGCCTTAGAACTTACGCACCAGCTCAAAGCCCACAGCAGCGGCACGCTTGGGGGCAGTTTCAAAGTAACGCGCATTGCCTTCGTTGACGATCACGGAGCCAGCATATTGACGGTTGGTGACATTGTCGACACGAACAAACTCACGCCATTGCCAAGCGCCCACGTTTTGCTGAAAACGCACACCCAAGTTGGCCACGGTGTAAGCGGGTGCCTCTGCGGTATTGCGGTCGTTGGCCGGGGTGGCCGCGCTGTGGTGTACATCTAGCGTGACGATGCCGCCTTGCCAACCCGTGTCCCATGCTAAGCGCACATGGCCTTGACGCGGCGCAATGCCAGGCATGCGGTTACCAGCAGCAACGTCCACGTTGGGCGTGGTGCAAGGGCTGCTGTCGCAGGTTTTGAAGGCGTCACTGTAAGTCGCGTTCAACACCGTCCAAGCTGTGCTCAGCGTCAACTTGCTGCCTAATTGCACATCGCCAGAGAGTTCTAAACCACGCCGCTGGGTACGGCCTGCGTTTTGAAAGGTAGAGCGACCGCCCGAATTAGTGAGCACCACAATTTCGTCTTTGGTTTTGATGTCAAAGAAGGTGGCACTCCAAGCCGCTATGCCGTGGCGTCCACGCAAGCCAGCTTCGAAGTTGTTGCTGCTGCTCGCCAACAAACCCGTATTAAAGCCTGTGCCGCCACTGGCGCGGTAGGCGACTTCGTTGAGTGTGGGTGACTCCAAACCACGTCCTGCGCTGGCAAAGGCTTGCACTTGGGGTGCAAGCTGCCAACGCAGACCCAACATGGGCAAGGTGGCGCTGTAGTTGACCGAGCCGCTGTCATCTGGGTTGCCGGTGACGATATAGCGGTCTGCTGAGCGCAGGCGGACATTGGCGCGGCGGACACCGGCCAGAAGCGTCCAGTCGGTGCTGGCCCACTCCAGCTGCGCGTAAGGGTCAAGGATGCTGGCGCGGTTGGTTTCGTCACGCCTGAGCTTGCCCAATACACCCAAAGCGGTTGGCTTGACCGATGTGCCGCTGAAGTTTTCATAGCCCAAGCGCTGTTCGGTTTGCTGGTCTGAACTCACCCCGACGCTGGCTGTGAGTTGGCCCGTGTCGTACTTGCGCTCAAAACGCCAGCGGGCGTTCAGCCCCCCATAGTTGCGGTCTAGGTCAATCACGCCGCCAGCGCTGCTGGCGGCAGTTTGGGCACCGGCCACGATGGCTTGGTATTGCGTGACGGCACGCTGGCCGATGTAACCCATCAGTTCTAGGCGCTGCTCAGACGTCAAGCGATACTGCCAAGCCAAACCCAGCTGATTTTGTTTTACCGACTTGCGGGTGTTGTACAGCGTGGCATTGGCCGTGGTTTGGTAGGGGTCTGCGGCAAACTCAGCCGCTGTCAGTCCCAGTGGATCTTGCGCCTGGCTGTTTTGGTGGCTGGCGATCAGCTTGAGTTGCCCGCCGTCATACACCCTTGACAGCGTGGCATAAGCTGAGTCACGGCTTGCTGCTGACTGCGGGCGTATCCCCTCGGTCTTGAAGCTGGACACGTCTAAACGGTATCGGTTGGCATCTAAGGTGCCGCTGGCTTGGGCGGACACGCGGCGTAGACCGTCAGCCCCAAGCACCGCACCCGTTTGCAGCTCGGTTTGTCCACCATCTGCCGTGTAAAGCGCTATCACACCGCCCGCTGAGCTGCCATAAAGCGCGGAAAATGGGCCACGAATGACCTCAATGCGCTCAGCGCTGGACAGCGGGAAATTGGCCGTTTGACCTTGCCCGTCAGGTGCACTGGCAGGTATACCGTCTACATACAGCCGCACACCACGCACGCCAAAACTGGCGCGGGAGCCAAAACCGCGTATCGACAACTGCAAATCTTGTGCATAGTTTTGCCGATTTTGGACAGTCAATCCGGGCACCAATCCCAGCGACTCCGATAAATTCACCTGCAGTTGACCCGCGCGGATGTCCTCACCCTCAAGCACATCCATAGACAGCGG
>CBDUEA010000286.1:0-3254 GCA_965365965.1 uncultured Polaromonas sp.
ATTCTATAGAAGCCATGACATCGACAAGCAATGGTCGTGACTCGTAAACAACACCAAAACCAGCGTCTCTGGCCGCTTGAGCGATGCGCGGATGGGTGGCCAGCGCCCTTGCCTGTGACCAGTCTTGCGGCGTCATCTGCGTTAAATTCTTCACCGCTTCTGAGCTGCTGAGCAGCCAAAGCGAACCGTCAACCGCTGCCGTTTGCATGAGTAACTGTTCTTGAGCCGTCAAAACCGGTGCGCTGCGCTGGTAGCTAACGACGAAATCAACGATAGCGCCAGCAGCTGTCAGCTGATCCGCCAACCAAGATCGTCCATGCCCATGCACATCGGTATGCATGTTAGCGCCCTCATTTCCGGTTTCTGTCTCCAGTGTCAAGCCGCGTACGATCAGCACCTTATCACCCCCAGTAATCTGCGTTTTCACGCGACTCCACAAGGCTTCTGAGGCGAATTGTTGTGCGTCTGTAGCTGGTGCATCAATCAACTCTGCGGTCACGGACTGCGCCATCAAAGCCTGCAAGGTCCCAGGTCCTGGCGTCCAAAATCGGCCCTTGAATGCTCTAAATTTATTTGCTATATTTTTTATAGCTAAATCAGTATATTTATTGCCGGCTACAGACGAATTTTTATTAAAAAAATAGTTAACCGCATTGCTACTGACAAACATCACCGCTTTATAGTGAGCCAAGTCGTGCCAGCGCTGGGCAACAGCTTCACCTTGTTGATACGCAGAAATCTGTATCAACGGCAAAGCCAGCGCATCCATGCCTTTGAGCCGAAGTTTATCGACCCAAATATTCGCCTCAAGACGTGGTCGGGTCACGATAATTCGCATGTTAAAGCTTTAAAGTTCGGCTCTAAAAGTTTGAATAAATCAGTGGTCAAGCCAAAGGCTGATGCTTACGCGCACCACGTTCTAGCAAGGCTTGCGCGACTTGCTCTCCCATGGCGGCAGCGCCAGCTAAATCGGTCGCTTCGTGGTTTAACTGAGCTGTTACCAGGGCTTCCAAGGCTTCTTGGTCGCGCTCCTTCAGCGTCTCGTCACTTTCGCCCCAAGCCGCTCGCAAACGCAACTGCATACCTTCCCAGACCGCATGGGCGGCCAAAGGCATGGAACAACTACCGCCCATGGAGCGGCTGACGGCGCGCTCGGCAGAGACAGACAACCAAGTCGGCTGATGCGCCAAAGGGGCCAAGGCAGCCAATAAATCGAGACGATTCGCCTTTATTTCTATGCCTAAAGCACCCTGCCCTGCAGCCGGCAACATCTCTGTCGTTTCAAACACAGCGCGAATGCGGGAAGACAAGCCCAAGCGCTTCAAGCCCGCAGCTGCCAAAATAATGGCGTCAAACTGTCCTTCATCCAACTTGCGCAATCGCGTGTCCAAGTTACCGCGCAGCGGGACAATCTTCAAATCAGGTCGCAAGGCCCGCAAAAGCACAACACGGCGCAAGCTGGACGTACCGACCGTCGCACCTTGTGGCAAGGCCGCCAAGTTGGCGTAATTGTTGGAAGCAAAGGCATCGCGCGGGTCTTCGCGCTCCATGACGCAGGCTAGAACGAAACCTTCTGGTAAATCCATCGGTACATCCTTGAGGGAATGTACGGCAATGTCAGCACTGCCATCGTCCAAAGCCAGCTCTAACTCTTTGACAAATAAGCCTTTTCCGCCCACTTTACTCAAAGCTCGGTCCAGAATTTGGTCGCCCATGGTCGTCATGCCCAGCAACTTGACGTGATGCCCAAGTTGCTCGAGCAAGGCTTTGACGTGCTCCGCCTGCCAAAGCGCCAAGCGGCTTTCACGGGTGGCGATGGTGATATTGAGAGGTGTAGTCATGACGGCGGAAGGATGAGCGCTCAAATTGGAAACCTGTTGGTAATCTTTAAAAGGTTTTTGGGGGAAATGCAAAGAACAATGATGCTAGCATGTAACGTGAACCGTGAGGATTTTAAACTGGCTTCCTTTTTGCATGCTCTTTTTACTATGACTACCTCCCTCAACATCAAAAACCATGCTGTGCCGCTTGCTGACTCACAAGTCAAAACACAATCGCTTGCCAAACAAAAACTCAACGAACGGCCACTGGTCGAAGATATTCGTCTTTTGGGACGTATTTTGGGGGATGTGATTCGCGAGCAAGAAGGTGAAGCGGCGTTTGAGCTGATCGAAGAAATTCGCAAATTATCCGTCGCCTTCAGGCGTGATGAAGACCACACGGCTGACAAAGCACTCAAAAAACTTCTGAAAGGTTTGACGGGCGACCAGACGGTCAGCGTGATTCGCGCTTTCACCTATTTCAGTCATTTGGCCAATTTGGCAGAAGACAGACACCATATTCGCCGCAGGGCGGTTCATGAGCGTGCTGGCAATACACAAGAAGGCAGCATTGAAGTGGCGCTGGCGCGCTTGCGTTGGGCGGGAATTACAGCCAAAACCATTTCTGACTCCCTGGCCAGCAGCCATGTATCACCTGTCTTGACGGCGCACCCGACTGAAGTGCAACGCAAAAGTATTTTGGATGCTGAACGTGATATTGCCCAACTGCTAACCACCCGTGATGACATCAAAATGCGTGGTTTGGCCAGCTTTAGCACCGGGAGCACCAAAGATGCGCTAACCCCGAAAGAACTGCTTGCCAACGAAACCCAGCTTCGCGCACGTGTGATGCAGCTGTGGCAAACGCGTTTGCTGCGCTACTCCAAACTCACCGTGGTCGACGAGATTGAAAACTCGCTCAGTTATTACGAATCGACCTTTTTACGTGAAATCCCAAAACTGTATGCGGAATTAGAGCAATCCTTGGGCAATCAACCCGTGCACTCTTTTTTACGCATGGGCCAATGGATTGGCGGTGACCGCGACGGCAACCCCAACGTCAGCGCCCACACTTTGCAGTACGCACTGCGACGTCAAGCGGATATGGTGCTGCGGTTTTACCTTACTGAGGTGCACAATTTAGGAGCTGAGCTGTCCATGTCGGCGATTTTAGTACCGATGACGGCAGCCATGCAGGCCTTGGCTGAACAATCGCCCGACACCAATGAACACCGGCAAGACGAACCGTATCGCCGCGCACTCACCGGCATTTACGCGCGCTTAGCAGCCTCGCTCAAAGACATGACCGGTGGCGATGCAGTGCGCCACGCCGTGGCACCGCAAAATGCTTACCTGTCAGCGGAAGTGCTTTTAGCCGACTTGCGCACCATCGAATCGTCTTTGCAAGGCAACCATGGACAAACTTTGGCAGCA
>CBDUEA010000287.1:0-3248 GCA_965365965.1 uncultured Polaromonas sp.
TGGATACGCTGAAAGACACGCTGCGCATCTTTGCCGAAATGGTCGAAGGCATCACCGTGCGGCCCGAGGCGATGGAACTCGCCGCGCTCAAGGGCTACGCCACCGCCACCGATCTGGCCGACTACCTGGTGAAAAAGGGCCTGCCCTTCCGTGACGCGCACGAAACCGTCGCCCACGCCGTCAAGGCCGCCACGGCGCACCAGGTCGATCTGTCCGAGTTACCGCTGGCCGTGCTGCAGGAATTCAACCCGTCGATTGAAAAAGATGTATATGAAGTGCTGAGCCTGCGCGGCTCGCTGAACGCGCGCAATGTTCTCGGCGGCACGGCCCCAGCGCAAGTGCGGGCGCAAATTGCGCGGCACCGGGCACGCTTGGGCTGATTTTTTGGAATCAGCGGGAATTTGCCGCTGATTATTCGGGAGAGTTATTCGGGGCGGATGGCGTTATTCGCACCCGAATGGCTGCACGCCATGGCATTTGGCGAAGACAACCATGCGAAGCTCATCCGAAAAATTTTAGGTTTGACTAAATAAAATTAGCATGATGCTATATTTATATACCGATGAATACATCTTGTTTTGGCAGACCAGTCAACTTAAAATTTCTGTCGTATAAATCTAGTTAGATTTCATAAATACAGGGAAAAGGATTCCATGAAGAAGGAGACTGATTTTACCAATCTCTATAAAAAAATTGACGCCACTTCTAAGACGCGCTTCCACTCGTCGAGGCGACTGAAGCTTCACACGAAGCTATCCACGGCCACCATTGTTTTCATTTCATTAGTATTGATTTTTACATCGCTGATGCAAGCGTATGGCCTTGGCATAAATATCACCTCAAAGTACCTAGCCCTTATTCAAGTATTTTCTTCTATTACCGTTTTGGTTTATTCTTTGCTAATCGATAAAAATGATTTCTCGACTTTGTCAGAAAAAATGTATGCCTGCGCTTCACGTCTAGGCGAGTTAAAGCAAAAGATTTACCCTTATCTTGAAAAAGGAACACAACAAATATATGATGGGTTCAAGGATGATTATCACGCAATACTAAAGCTATATGAAACTGCCGCGATCAATGATTTCCGAGCCGACTACATTCGAGCACAACTTGACATGCCAGAAAACTATGCCTTTGGACGGGTAAAGCGCGTCTACCTTAATATAAAGGTCTTTTTTCTATACACAGTTAACTACTTGCAGTACATAATTGTTCTAGCGGTTTTTAGTTGGCTTCTCTGGTGGCTCTGGTTTGGCCCACTCTCGGGAAAATGAGCTCTAACCCGGCGTTGCAGTGGATCGGCTACGCCGCCCACTGAACTTGTCCGTTAGATTATTATGAGTTACGTATTAGCAACCACCCACAGTAAAGTACAGTGGTACAAGTTCAGCTTTAATTCATCGTTAAAAACGGGCGAATATGAATTAATTAATGAACTAGACCTTCATCAGGTTCCTTGCTTTGGTGATAAAGAAACAGCCAAACTTGCGGCAAAGACTCTTGGTTTAAAAACATGGCGTTACGTGAAGATTTAGCGCTGTCTAACCAATCAGTCAAGCCGACCCGCCTTCGGCGGGCGGTTTATTTTTTTCGTTAGGTATCCATCTCAAATCAAGAAACTCGCATGGACTTAACTCTCGACTACCCCGAAGACGACCAATACTGGCTATCTATCTTCCAAAATAAGGTTATGAAACCTCAATCTTGGGTTGATGTAGCACTTACGCTTGTCAACTCAATGAAGTTCCTACGCGCTCCTGCCATAGCGTTCTTCAAATCAGCAATGTATACAGAGGTGGGGAGCAAGCTTGCTGTCGAGCAGCGTGTTCACGGCGTCTACATGATGCTCGCAGCCTACGCACTTGAAAATGTTTTAAAAGCAATTATCGTCGGCAAGAATGCTGCCGATTTCGGTGCTACTGTCCATGCTATTCCCGGCGCCATCAAAACACACGACCTAAAGGCGCTAGCCAAGTCGGCCGATGTGAAAGTCACAGACGCTGGAACTGAACTCTTGGCTCGACTCGCTCACTACGCTGTCTGGGCGGCGCGATATCCGGCCCCGATAGGAGTCGCGGCACTAAAACCTCAAACCATTCCGGGGAATGCGACCAATACACTGAGTTTCCTACGTGGCTCGGATATTCGAGCAATTGATGAAATCCTTGTGTACTGTTTTAACAAACTAGGCGCTAAGCATGATTTCGATATCGCGAACTCCGGCTACACCCAAGAATCTGAAGCTTGGGAAGGGGTAGTAATGCACGAAAACATCACACCATGGCAGTAGCTAAATCGCCAACCAAATGTGTAGCAGAGGGTAATCAGGTTCAAATTCTAATTAACACTCAGATCGTCGCATTGTTGGGCAAAATCGGCAAACGGCTGGCGTGTACTTCAATAAGCGGCCATTGCCATATTGAACTGCCGAATGAGATGTCAAGAACCCTATTCATCGTCCTTTACGTTGTGGCGTTGATAGCCGTTGTCGTTGGTGTGGATGTGCTGTTCTTCAGGAACCTGTTTTGGGCGCGGCTGCTGGTTAACATCGGGATTGTTTTGGTGTTTGCTGCGTTCTATTTGAGATTCCTGAAGAAGCCATAAGCTAGGCGCTGACGACGCGCGCAGGCCAATTCGCAAAACCACGGGCGTTCGCCCCATTACGCTTTGGCACAAATTCCATGCAACCAATGGCGCTTTTAAAAGACTCACTTACTGACGGCATGCATGACGCTTTGCCGTCAGGCTGCGTGGCCTACGGAACCTGACGGTTTGGCGCGCACCGGCCACCATGACGGTGAGTCCGGGCGGCTGTGAATGCTCGTCAAGGAGTATTCATCATGACACTCAAACTCATTCCTGCCGCGCTTGTCGCGGTGGCTGCGCTTGCCGCTACCAGCAGTTTTGCCCAGGACACAAGAAGCTCGGAGTTGATGGACGCGCAGAGCCGGGGCTATTCCCTGAGCTCGACCAACCCCTTCCCCCCTCCAACGTCGCAGATGGGCACCCCCAATACCCGTGAAAGCGTGATGAACGATTTGCGCGATGCGCAAAGCCGGGGTTACTCGCTAAGTTCAACCAATCCTTACCCGCCCAGAAGCTGGTAAATGAAATTAGGGTCAGATTCCAATTCAGTCACCTCGAACCCTCAGCAAAACAATCTGGACATCGCTTCGCCCTGCTGCCGCCAAGATCTTCCACTGCGCGGATTCCTGCAAGAGCACAGCCACTCGCAACGCATGGACAAG
>CBDUEA010000288.1:0-3248 GCA_965365965.1 uncultured Polaromonas sp.
ACCAACATGGTCGCGCCGGCGTCTTGCAACTCGTGGGCGTGGCGCTTGAGCGTTGATGCGGCTTGGTCAGACTTGCCTTGCACACGGTAGCCGCCCAAGGCGTGCACAGTTTGCGGCGTCAGCCCCAAATGCGCGCAGACGGGGATGCCGCGCTCGACCAAGAAATGCACCACCTCAGCCGTCCAGCCGCCGCCCTCCAACTTAACCATGTGCGCCCCGGCTTGCATCAACACGGTGGCGCTGCGCAGGGCTTGTTCTTTGCTCTCGTGGTAGGTGCCAAAAGGCAAGTCGCCAATCAGCCACGTCGTGCCTTGTGCCCGGTGCAGACCGCGTGTCACACTTTCGGTGTGGTAGCGCATCGTCTCCAAGCTCACGCCGACGGTGCTGCTCAGGCCTTGGCAGACCATGCCCAAGGAGTCGCCAACCAAGATGCATTCCACGCCAGAGGCATCGGCCACGGCTGCAAACGTGGCGTCATACGCCGTCAACATGGTGAT
This sequence comes from uncultured Polaromonas sp., assembly GCA_965365965.1. Classification (GTDB taxonomy): domain Bacteria; phylum Pseudomonadota; class Gammaproteobacteria; order Burkholderiales; family Burkholderiaceae_C; genus Aalborgiella. The sequence continues at coordinate 498 of CBDUEA010000288.1, forward strand.
TTTTTCACCCCGGTCGCGCATTTCTTGCAAACGCGGCAGGCTCACGGGTCGGCGTGTGGCGGGTGTGGCGGCGGCGGGCAAGGTGCCGTAAGGCGTCACTTGGGTGGTAATGCTCATGGTGCGTCGGCTCCTTAACGTATTCACTTAACAGTTGAACTTCGGTCTAAATTGCTGCCAAAATGGGGAGTCTATTCGATAATGAAGGGTATCTCCTTCAAAATGGCACGACGAATTTCACGTAACAGCTCTCTATCCAACCCATTAGGTCTTTATGAGTAAGTCTCCCACATCCGCTTTCCCTGACTTCAGTCCCGCCTTCATTGCCCAGCTTGCCAAGGATGATGTGGCGCGTGCGCTGACAGAAGACCTCAACACAGGTGACTTGACGGCCTCCTTGATTGACCCGACGCGCCGCACGCACGCCCACATTTTGGTGCGTGAAAACGCAGTAATTTGCGGCACCGCGTGGGTGGAAGAGGCGATTTTGGGCTTAGACCCCAGTGCCAAGCTCCATTGGCTGGTCAAAGAAGGCGAGCACTGCCAAGCCAACGACGTGGTGCTGCAAATTGAAGGATTGGCCAGCAAATTGCTCAGCGCCGAGCGCACCGCTTTGAACTTTTTGCAACTCTTAAGCGCTGTGGCCACCAAAACCGCGCAATACGTGGCGGTGGTGCATGGCACGAACGCCAAAATTGTCGATACCCGTAAAACCTTGCCAGGGCTACGATTGGCGCAAAAATACGCTGTCGCTTGCGGTGGTGGGGTCAATCACCGGATTGGTTTGTATGACGCGGTGTTGATCAAAGAAAACCACATTGCAGCCGCTGGCGGTGTGCAAGCGGTTCTGGCCAAAGCCCAAGCGGCTGCGCCACACGCTAAATTCATTGAAATTGAAGTCGAAACGCTGGCGCAGCTGTCAGAAGCTTTGGATGCGGGTGCCAAAATGGTGTTGCTGGACAACATGAGCGTGCCAACGCTGCTCAAAGCCGTGCTGATGAATGAGCACCGCGCGATTTTAGAAATCTCCGGCGGTGTGACCCTTGACGGCCTGCGCACTCTTGCAGAAACCGGCGTTGACCGCATCTCCATTGGGACCTTGACCAAAGATGTCAAAGCGATTGATTTTTCTATGCGTTTTGAAGCCCATTAACCTAAGAACACTTCCGCCATGACTGAACAAACACTGCACCGCATCAACGTTGAATACGAACAACCCTCTTGCCCGACGCAGAAAATCTGGGTCAAGGTACCCGTGGAACCAACGCCGACCGAGCGCGTTGCGCTGAAAGACCGCATCCGTAAATTGCTCAAAGAGCGCAACGCGGTGATGGTGTCGCACTACTACGTGCACCCCGATTTGCAGGATTTGGCCGAGGAAACCGGCGGCATTGTCAGCGACTCTTTGGAGATGGCCCGCTTTGGCCGCGACCACGCGGCGCAAACGCTGGTCGTCTCTGGCGTACGCTTCATGGGCGAAACCGCCAAAATCTTGTCGCCTGAAAAGCGGATTTTGATGCCTGAGCTGGAGGCGAACTGCTCGCTCGATTTGGGCTGCCCGATTGACCAGTTCAGCGCCTTTTGCGACCAGCACCCCGACCGCACGGTGGTGGTCTACGCCAACACCAGCGCCGCCGTGAAAGCGCGGGCCGATTGGCTGGTCACATCCAGCTGCGCTTTGGACATTGTGGCGGCACTGAAGGCCAAGGGTCAAAAAATCCTCTGGGCACCAGACAAACACTTGGGTGGCTACATCCAGCGTGAAACGGGCGCGGACATGGTGATGTGGAACGGTTCGTGCATCGTGCATGACGAGTTCAAAGCCTTTGAGCTGGAAGACATGAAACGCTCGCATCCCCAAGCCAAGGTCTTAGTCCACCCCGAGTCTCCGGCCAACGTGATTGCGTTGGCCGATGCGGTCGGCTCGACCTCGGCTATTTTGAAGGCCGCGCGCGAGTTGGATGCGCCCGAGTTCATAGTCGCCACCGACAACGGCATGATGCACAAACTGCGCACGCAAAACCCTGGCAAAATCTTTTTAGAAGCGCCCACTGCGGGCGACAGCGCGACCTGCAAAAGCTGCGCCCACTGCCCGTGGATGGCCATGAACGGTTTGGCCGCGCTGGCGCATGTGCTGGAAACCGGCAGCAATGAAATCCACATTGACCCCGCGCTGGGCGTGCGCGCCCGCTTGCCGATTGACCGCATGCTGGCCTTTACCGCCGCGCTGAAAAACGGCCAACCCACGAACCACCTGGTGCCGCATATTGGCGCTGCTTGATTCTTAAATGGTTTATTCAGTCAAAGAAATCTTCTACACCCTGCAAGGCGAAGGCGGCAACGCTGGCCGTCCTGCTGTGTTTTGCCGCTTTGCCGGCTGCAATTTGTGGAGCGGCCGAGAAGAAGACCGTGCCAGCGCTGTCTGCCAGTTTTGCGACACCGAGTTTGTCGGCACCGACGGCACCTTGGGCGGCAAATTCCGCAGCGCTGAAGAGCTGGCAACACAAATCGCCGCACTGTGGCCGACGACTGACAAAGCCCATCGCTTCGTCGTCCTCACCGGCGGCGAGCCTTTGCTGCAGGTGGATGCCGCCTTGATTGACGCGCTGCATGCTGAGGGTTTCACCATCGCGGTTGAAAGCAATGGCACGATTGCTGCGCCTGCAGGCATCGACTGGCTGTGTATCAGCCCCAAAGCCGGCGCCGTGGCCGCGGGCCAGTGGGTGCAAAAAAGCGGTCAAGAACTCAAAGTGG
>CBDUEA010000289.1:0-3240 GCA_965365965.1 uncultured Polaromonas sp.
ATCCAATTGCGCTTGCGCCATGCGTACGTCCAGCCTTTGCACCGTCAACGCCTTGCTGACCGCATCAGGTGTCATAAAAGTGCTAGGTAAATCAGGGAGACGCTCTGGCAAGCTGAGTTTTTTAATCTGGTCATCCTTTAGACCCAAGAGCCGAATCAGGGCTTCGCGGGCAGAAGTTGCGGCCTGTTGACTGTTGAGCAACTGCAAGGAAGCATCCGCATAAAATGCTTGTTGTCGTATACGCTGAAGTCGGTTGTAGTTGCCGACAGCTTGCATACGTTTAGCCATTTCAGCGCTGGCCTGTGCCGATTCGTAGACAAGTTTTGAATATGTCGCTGACTCGTTTGCCGCTACAGCAGCTACCCATGCCATCCGAACTTGGCTAACCAAAGATACGACATCGCTGGTCATTTGCAACTCGGCTTGTGCAATGCGTGCTGCGGCAATTTTGTTACGTTGCGGCAGCGTCAGCAAATCAAGCAAGCCAAAAGCCAGAATGCGGCCAAATTCGAGCTCGTCTAACAAGCGAACCCGCTCCAAACTCAACATCGGGTTGGCAATGCGGCCACCCTGCGCTGCTTGTGCCATGTCGCCCCATCGCTCAGCCAACAGCGTTTGCAATGCTGGGCTATTCAACACCGCCAGTTTCACGGCCGCTTGCTGACTCAAGGGTGATTTGAGCAACTCGGTGACTTGCTGGCCCTGTGCCGCCTTGGCTTCAGAACTGCGAAGTAGTTGGACAGGGCTATTGGTAAGTGCTTTAGTTTCGGTGTTTGTGCTGTCAATAGATTGGTCTATATTGGCAGTGGCGCAGCCTGTCAAAACACCCGTGATAGCGAGTGCAATCAGTGTTTTCATGGTTTGCTCCCCGCTTTTGCATCAGGTTTTGGGTCAGGTTTTGCAACAGTTGGTGCTAATGTTGGTGTGTTTCGGGCTGTTGCGCCTCTCTAGCGTAGGCACGCCAACCACCAATTTGCCCCACTTTGTCGTTCGAGGCCTTCCAAGCGGTGACTTTTTCGTCAGCAAAAGGCTGGTAATCCGCAATGGGAGAGGTGTAGCTGACGGTAGTTTGCGCTGTCGCATGCAAGCTTGCCGCGCCAAATGTGATGGCAATGGGGATCAAAAAAAAGGTTTTCAAACGCGTTCTCCATGAAATTTAGATGTTTGGGCGTGGCAAGGCCAGCCCAAAATGACTAAACCCAAAACTTCATTCACGCCGCTGCTAAAAGTCAGCGTGCAGACGGAGTTTGGGCTGGAGGACTACAGAATCGGTGGTTTTTGTCTCAGCGCAAGGTCCGCACTGGCAAATCGTTTGATTTGAACTTCTGGCAACGCATTGACAGCGCTGTAGCTAGCGCGGTTCAACGCCAAGTTGGTTATACCTACGGCGTGGCAAGCTTGGCAATGGGTGCATGTGTGTGAGGAATCTTCTGTTACATCTGTTGCGGCATTGGCTTTTTCCGCAGGTGCAGATGCATGTATCTCGCAATCAGGTGTTTTAAAGCTACTTATCGCTGTAGATAGCGTATTTATTGAATTGTTAACTATTAAATTTTTAGCATTATTTTGGGCTGCATGTATCGCCATTTGCGTCGCCATGGCCTCCCCAGCCCAGCCGCGCAAAGGCAGCAAGGCAATCATGAGGATGAAAAATAAACGACGCATTGTTATTATGATACTTGTGATTAGATTAAGTTCTAAACGGAATGGGTAATCACCCGTGACTGACCGAAGCCGCAGAAAACAGCATTTACATCTGCAGCCATGCCTTCGTGATTCGCGGTCGAATACTTCAGCGTGTTACTGAAGTTGTTTAAAGCAGAACCTGAGTAGCTATGTAAAGATGATTCAAACATGGGTTTTCCGAAGCCTCAACGCATTGAAAATCACAGAGGCTGAACTTAAGCTCATCGCTAAAGCGGCAATCATTGGGGATAACAACCAACCCGTGAATGGATAGAGGATACCCGCAGCCAACGGTATCCCCAGTGCGTTGTAAACAAAAGCGAACCCGAGGTTCTGCTTCATGTTCGCTACGGTAGCAACCGACAACGCTCTAGCGGTTGCGATACCGCGCAGATCACCTTTGACGAGTGTAAGCTGGGCACTGTTCATCGCCACGTCGGTACCAGTCCCCATGGCGATGCCAACATCGGCCTTGGCCAACGCAGGCGCATCGTTGATGCCATCGCCAGCCATAGCGACAATACGACCTTCGGATTGGAGTTTCTCGACCAGTTTAAGTTTGTCGGCTGGCTTAACCTCGCCGTGAACCTCGTCAATACCCAGTCTTTTGCCTACTGCGCGTGCCGTGGTCAAGCCGTCTCCGGTGGCCATCACCACACGCAGGCCGGCTTCGCGCAAAGACTTCAGTGCGTCAGCCGTGGTCTCCTTGATCGGGTCGGACACGGCGAGCAGGCCGGCCAGAACACCATCAACTGCGAGGTGCATGACGCTTGCGCCCTGGCCGCGCAATTCCTCGGCCTGAGTCTGGAGGACATCAACCGACACGCCGAGCTGCTCCATCAGCGCCGTGTTGCCTAGTGAAAGAGACTTACCGTCGACCATGCCATGCACACCGATGCCTGACTCAGAGTCGAATTGCTCGGGTTTGGACAACTCGAGTTTCTTTTCCTTGGCTGCAGCGACTATGGCCGCCGCCAGTGGATGTTCGCTGCCCTGATCCAGACTGGCCGCCAAGCGAAGCACCTCATCTGCTTTGTAGTCACCTGTTGCCACTGCCCGCTCGAAGGTTGGTCGGCCTTCAGTCAGCGTGCCGGTTTTGTCAACAATAAGGGTGTCTACCTTGCGCAGGTTTTCGATCGCGGCTGCATCGCGGAACAGCACGCCATTGGTCGCCCCTTTGCCTGTGGCCACCATGATCGACATCGGCGTAGCCAGACCAAGCGCACAGGGGCAAGCAATGATTAGTACGGCTACGGCATTGATCAACCCGAAAACCCAACTTGGTTCCGGTCCATAGAATCCCCAAGCTAAGAAAGTCAGCATGGCAATTCCCACCACAGTGACTACGAAGTAGCCAGCCACCACATCAGCCATGCGCTGCATTGGAGCGCGTGAACGCTGAGCCTGAGATACCATCTGCACGATCTGCGACAGCACGGTGGCTGAGCCGACATGCTCGGAGCGCATCACCAGTGCACCGCTGGTATTCATAGTGGCACCAATAACTTTGTCACCCGAGCGTTTGGTCACGGGCAGTGGCTCACCGGTCAACAT
>CBDUEA010000290.1:0-3229 GCA_965365965.1 uncultured Polaromonas sp.
AAAACCAATAATAACCGCATGGCTCAAACATGGCACATTACCTGATTGGCGACCTGCAAGGCTGCGACAGCGCCTTGCAGCGATTGCTCAACAAGATTGACTTTTCTCCCAGCCGCGACACGCTGTTTCTTTTGGGCGACTTGGTCAACCGAGGCGAAGGCTCCTTAGCTGTTTTAGAGCGTTTGATGGCTTACGGCGATGCTGCCCACAGCCTGCTGGGCAACCATGACCTCAACTTGCTGGCCGTGGCGCACGGCGTACGCCTGCCACACCGCAAAGATACGATTATTGAGATTTTGAATTCTCCCAAGCGTGCCGAATTGATGCATTGGCTGCGCCAACAACGACTGGCCATGTTGCACCATCACAACGACGTGCACCATCAAGAGTACCCACAAGATAAACCACTACTAATGGTTCATGCCGGCATATTACCTTCATGGACAACTACTAAAACAATAGCGTTTGCAGCAGAAATTGAGACTATTTTAAAAACTGCTAGCGACGCTGAACTGTGCGACTTTCTACGCGACATGTATGGCGACACACCAACGCAATGGCATGACGACCTGCAGGGCACGGACCGCCTGCGGGTGATTGTGAATGTGCTGACACGCTTGCGCTTTTGCACTGCCCAGGGCACGATGGAGTTTGCCAGTAAAGACAGCGTAGACAACGCGCCGGCCGGCTACATGCCTTGGTTTGATGTGCCCGAACGCGCCACTCAAGATTGTATTGTGGCTTTTGGACACTGGTCCACACTCGGTTGGCTGCCGCGAACCGATGTGTACGCTTTAGACGGTGGCTGCGTGTGGGGCGGCTGCTTGAATGCCTTGAAACTAGGGAACAACGCTTCGCAACACGAGTTGATCAACGTACCCTGCGAGCAGGCTCAAAAACCCACACTCAAATAGCTCTCAGTTACTTTAAACCGTCTCTAAAACTTCCGGCGTAGCAACCACTTGCACGGGCACTGGTGCCGGCTCTATCGCTTTGAACAGAGCAGCCACCCGCTTTTTAGAGCGAATGTTGGCTGATTTGCCACTGCGCGCAGGGTTCGACTTGGCAGCAGCTTCCCAAGATGGAGCGACCAATTCTGCCGTTGGCGCGGAGGCTTCATACGGTTTGTCAAAAAACGGATCTTTTGGCGCTTGACGTGGCGTGTAAGCTGGTGCTGCGTTGCGGCCATCGCGCCTTTCGCTGCGAGGCTCAAAGCTTTCCATGCGGTCACGTCCGTTGTTGGATCGTTCGGTGCGTGGTGAACGGTCGGCACCCCGCTCGCGCCCTTCTTGTCCCTCTTGCCTGTCATTGCCCGCATACATGCGCCGGCCATCATTGATACGGCCTTGCGTTTTGATATTGGGCGTGTCTTCAGGATATTCAACCGCTTCTAGCTCGAGCTTGGTTTTGAGCAACTTCTCCAAGTCACTGACCAAACGTGCATCGCTCGGCGATACAAAACTGATAGCAATACCAGATGCACCTGCACGACCTGTGCGGCCAATACGGTGTACATAGTCTTCTGCGTTGAACGGTAAATCAAAGTTAAATACAGCGGGAACGTCTTTGATGTCCAAACCGCGTGCTGCCACGTCGGTTGCTACCAACAAGTCAACTGCACCGCTTTTGAAGGCTTCAAGCGCTTTCAAACGCTCGTCTTGGCTTTTATCGCCATGCAGAGCGGTAGCCTTGAGACCAAATTTCTCCAGCGAGCGCGCCAAACGTGCGCAGCCCAATTTGCTGTTCACAAAGACAAAAGCTTGCTTGATTTCTTTTTGCTTCAACAACGCTGTCAAAGCGTGCAGTTTTTCATCTGTTGGGGTACTGAAAAAGTGCTGCGTAACGGTCGATGCGGCTTGATTTGGCCGCGCCACCTCGATGGTGACGGGGTTTTGCAAATAGCTGCTCGACAAACGCTTGATTTCTGGCGAGAACGTCGCCGAGAACAGCAAGGTCGTGCGCTGTTTGGGCAAGTAGCTCAAAATACGCTCTAGATCTGGCAAAAAGCCAATGTCCAACATGCGGTCTGCTTCGTCCAGCACCACGTATTCCACTTGGTTCAACACGCAGTTTTTGGCTTCAATATGGTCTAGCAAGCGGCCTGGCGTGGCTACCAAGATTTCGACGCCCGCTTTCAGCTCAATCGTTTGTGGCTTCATGTCCATACCGCCAAACACCACCGCGCTGCGGATTTGGGTGTACTTGGCGTAGGCCTTGACTTGTTGGGCCACTTGGTCTGCCAGCTCACGCGTGGGCAACAGCACCAAGGCGCGCACCGGGTGGCGAGCTGGAGAGGTTGAGGCGTTTTCGTGCTTCAGCATGCACTGAATCAGCGGTAGTGAGAAGGCAGCCGTTTTGCCGGTGCCGGTTTGAGCAGCGCCCATCACGTCTCGGCCTTCCAAAACCACAGGAATAGCCTGCGCTTGGATGGGGGTCATGGACTCGTAGCCCATATCGGCTACGGCGCGTGCCAGCGACGGGGCCAGCGATAGTTGTGAAAAAGATAAGGTCATTTAGCCCTCTATTGTCGCATTTAGTGGCGAAGAATGCAAAAAAGGGATAAACCTTCTAGATTCAGCCCTTTTGCAACTGCTATTTACCCTATGAAAAAAAACTTAATGGCGACTTATAGCGTTTTAAGAATGATTTTCATAACGTTCGTGTGCTGAAGGTGTCACACGACTTCATATTACCTGTTTGCAGCCCCGTGTTGAACCAACGCTGGCGCTGTTCACTGGTACCGTGGGTAAAGCTGTCAGGACGCACTTGGCCTGTCGATTTGCGTTGCAAAGCGTCATCGCCAATTTTGGCCGCCGCATTCATGGCCGACTCAATGTCGCCGTTTTGCAAGATCGCACGCGATTCATTGGCCTTTTTAGCCCACAAACCAGCGTAGCAGTCGGCTTGCAGCTCAACCCGTATGCTCAAAGCGTTGTTGTCCCGCTCACTCATGCGCTGACGCGCTTGAGATACCTTGGCATCCACACCCAGCAGGTTTTGCACATGGTGGCCGATTTCGTGAGCAATCACATAGGCTTTGGCAAACTCGCCAGGCGCGCCTAGTTCGCGACTCAAGGTGTCATAAAACGCCAGGTCGATATAGACTTTTTGGTCGCCCGGACAATAAAACGGCCCCATAGCCGCTTGACCAGCGCCGCACGCTGTCGGGTAGCTGCCACGGTAAATAACTAATTTAGGCGGTGTGTACGTCGCGCCGCCTTTGGTAAAT
>CBDUEA010000291.1:0-3205 GCA_965365965.1 uncultured Polaromonas sp.
GAAAACAGGCGCTTCGACGGCCGTTGCGGCTTTTTTACCGGTTTTAGCGGTGGCCATTTGGACCGTTTTTAACTCAACTTGGTAAACGCCCAGTTTGGCGGCAGGCGGAATAAAAAAGGTGTTTTCAGCACTTTGTCCACCCGTTGCGGTTTTGCGCCAAGTCACGGCTTGGCTGTATTTTTGACCGCTGCCAACATGGGTGATTTCCAGCACGTTGGGCTGCGTCGCGCTCAGGCTAAAGCCTTGGCTGGTCTCCGATCGCAAGATGTGTTTCATCGACACGGTTTCGCCCGCGCGAAACAAACTGCGGTCGAAAATCGTGTGCAGGCGGTCGTCGGGTTGCGACTCTTGGCTGGTGGGCAGATTGAAGCGCCAAGGCTCCATGCCTTTGTACCAATCGCTCCACGTAAAAGCCAGATCTTGCACACCCTTAACATCAGTTGTGGTGGTACGGGCACTGATGAAATAAGCTTTTCGTCCTTCGCTGTACTCGTCTTCTTCATCACCCGCGTTCAAACAACTGGGTGCTTGCGGCGGTACGCCTATGAGCGAGGAGACGCCTTGTGCATTGGTTTGCGCAGTCGCCACTTCTTTGCCTCGGCAGTCAGAAACTCGCACCAGCGCATTTGCAACCGGTTTGCCACTATCCAGCGTCGTCACCCACGCCACGGCATTTTCACGACCGAGCTTGAAGTGCACACCGAGGTTGGTTACCAGTGCCGAGGTACGCACATACATGGTACGGTTGTTGCCGTAACGCGCATCCAAGAGCGATGCGCCTAAATTTTGCGAGGCAATTTCCAGCACATGAAAGCCGGGTGTGAGCGGAATACCCACCACCTCAAACGGGCGGCTGGCTGGCGCGCCCACAGGCTGTGGTAAGTCCAACGTTTTGACGCCGGATTGCCCCGCCAAGAGCGACACCATGCGGGTTTGTACACGCGTGCCGTCATCTTCCCGCTCTTCACCTGCTTCGGTTTTAGGCGCTTTTCCCAGTTTGGGCGGTAAGCTTGATTTAACGTCAAGCGCGGCGATTTTGCGAGACACGCTGAAACTGTCATAGCGCTTCACTTTTTGAAACCAGGTGATGATCTCGGCATCTGTTTTGGGTTGCAGGTCGCTGACCTTGCCGCCAACCGGCATTGCTTTTACAGACAGTTTATTCTCCACATTGCGCAAAGTCACTGGCAACAGCGGTGTGCCAGAGGGTTCTGCAAAACGTTCAACCACGCCAAACGTGGATGCGGAAAACTTGGCCAAAGGTGGCATCGCGCCAGTGGCCACTTTGAGCGGAAAGCTGTCCATGTTGCGCAAACTGCGACCCGAGGCGTCTTTGAGGTCTTTGGGGACTTCCAACGTGAACTGGGTTGATTCGGGCAAGACCCCATTCGAGCCTTTGAAATTGACCGCGCTGACCACGGCCGCATCGTCACCTTCCTCGGCATCAAAGCTGGGTTTGAAGGTTTCTTTGTTAGACACCAACTTGATACTGGCAGCCAGTTTGCGCGGCACGGGCGTGTTGAAACTCAAACTCATGGGGCGCAGTGGCAAACACGCCGCTTGCGCGTTTTCACGCTCGCAGCTGAAGCTTGCGCTGAAAGGCTCGCGCACCGTGAAACTAAAGCGTTTTTCTACCTTATTGAGTACAGGGCTGGCTGCTTGGTTGGCTGTAGCGACCCCCTTGCCAAACACGATTTGAACTTTGGCAGACGGTGTTAAACGGCGGTTGCACGTTAAAGTCACAAATTTGAGCGGTTCGGCTGCTGCGGCTTTTTCAAGTCCCTGCGATTTCAGCAAAGCGGCGCGCTCTTGCCCTTCAATCAACTTGATGGCGACGCGTTCACCCAAACCATCCACCTGACACCACATATTGGCCTGGACGCTGGCTATCGTGGCTGCGCCATTGAGCTGGAAGATGAAATATTGCTCTTCGTCAATCGCGCCATAACTGGGTTGCACGCTGCGTACAAACGGGCCACCAGTGTTGAATTGGTAGCTGCTTGGACTCGTCAAAGCAATGCCTTTGTTTGATTGCAAGCCGGCTTTGAGTTGTACCTTACAGCGCATGCCAGGAGGCAGATCATTGGCAAACTCAAACGCCCATTCACGCTCACTGACCCAGCGGCCATTGCCTTTGCTGGCGTCTGCTTCACTGCAACTGATGCTCAGAGGCGCCGCGGCTTTGGGGTCGCCAAAATTAACTGCAGCATCGTCAAACTTGACGACCAGTTGCCGAACCTGAGCAACCTCCCCTTGCGGTGAAAGTCTGGTGATTTGAAAGGCTTGGCTACTGAGCGCAGCACCAGCCAAACCCATACCCAGCCCAAGTCGTACAAACGTTTGTGTGATTTTTTGAGTAACTTTCACGCTCTGCCCCCTGTTTGGGGCTAGCGTAGCTGAAAGTTTGCTTAAAAATCAGTCAGGCTGCGAAAAATCAGCTTAAACGCGCTTGGTGGCGCGCAATTTGCAGCTTTACTTGACTTGGCGCAGTTCCACCCAAGGTGCTGCGGGCGTTGAGCGAGCCGCGCAGGGAGAGCACGTCGTACACGTCTTTCTCGATTTTGGGGTTGAATTGCTTCAAAACTTCAAGGGGTAGCTCGGACAAATCGACGTTATGTGAGATAGCCGCTTTGACGGCATGGGCGACGGCTTCATGCGCATCACGGAAAGGCAGGCCTTTTTTAACCATGTAATCGGCCAAATCAGTCGCGGTGGCGTAGCCTTTGAGGGCGGCACGTTCCATCGCTTCGGGTTTGACGGTGATACCGCCGACCATTTCAGCAAAAATGCGCAAGGTGTCTTTGAGGGTGTCGACCGTGTCAAACAGCGGCTCTTTGTCTTCTTGATTGTCTTTGTTGTAGGCCAAGGGTTGACCTTTCATCAACGTGATGAGCCCCATCAAATGACCCACCACACGGCCGGTTTTACCACGTGCCAACTCAGGCACATCGGGATTTTTCTTTTGCGGCATGATGGAGCTGCCAGTGCAAAAACGGTCTGCCAAATCGATAAAACCAAAGCTTTGGCTCATCCACAAAATCAATTCTTCAGAAAGGCGGCTGATGTGCACCATCGCCAAGCTGGCAGATGCTGTAAATTCGATCGCAAAGTCTCTATCGCTGACGGCGTCTAACGAGTTTTGACAGACGCAGGCTAGGCCTTGCTCATCGACCATGCCCAGTGTTTTGGCGACGCGCTCACGGTC
>CBDUEA010000292.1:0-3202 GCA_965365965.1 uncultured Polaromonas sp.
TGATGAAATTTTGGTCACGGGTTTGCATGCTTACCTCACCCAGTTTCTTGACCGTGTGAACGAGTTGGGCATGCACATCAGCCGCGATTTTTTAGTGCCTTCTGAAGCATAAGTCTGCACAATTGCACGGCAACCCAAGGCAACGCTTACCTTGGGTTGCATTATTTTTGAAATTTCAGTGACAAATTACCGTTGTTCACAAATTCTTGGGGGTAACAGTTTGTAGAGCTTATTTTTACGATTTACAGTCTGTGGCATGCGAACGCCCTACAAAAAATTTGTACCACGTCTGAAGACGCTTAAGAACTTCATTGTGTGGCAATTGCTACCCTTGCTGGTTTTGCTTTTAGGCATGTATATTTTCAAGCAAGTGGTCCTCAGCGCCGCGCATTTGCCACTTCACGGCCTAAGTCAATCACCGACATGGCATAGTAACTGCTCCAGTTGTAGCGCGTGATGGTGTAAAAATTCTGCGTTCCAGCCACATAAATAGGCTCATTGCCAGCGATGCTGGGGTCACCATTTTGCAGTTCAACCAGTGCCAGTGGTCCATTGTGAAGCAAAGCCTCACCCGTCAACACAGCACCTTTGGCGGTAAAACTGGCGACCGAGAAGGTCGGCAAGATATCGGGGGCCATCAAAGCATCCATGTCTAACTTGGAGGCGTCAAAGCTCACGGGATAGTAGGCCGGCATACCCGGCTGCCAGCCATAGGCCTTGAAGTAATTGGCGACCGAGCCAATCACGTCTGCAGGGCTATTGAACAAGTCGACCTTGCCATCTCCATCAAAATCTATCGCAAACTTGACCCAGCTGCTGGGCATGAACTGCGGTAAACCCATCGCACCCGCGTAGCTGCCTTTGAGCGAGAGCGGATCGGTTTCGGTGCGGTAGGTGAGTGACAGATAATTCTCTAACTCACCTTTGAAAAAAGCTTGTCGCTCCGCCGCGCGAGGGTGCGAACTGGGGAAGTCAAAGGTCAAAGTTGACAAGGTGTCAATGACCCGGAAGTTGCCTACATCACGGCCATAGATGGTTTCAACACCAATGATGCCAACAATGATTTCTGCAGGTACGCCAAACTCTTTTTCTGCGCGTTCGAGCGTGGCGGCATTGGCTTGCCAAAATTTAACGCCAGCTTTGATGCGAATCGGGTCAATGAACCGGCTGCGGTAAACCCGCCAGTTTTTCGCTGTGCCACGTGGCGCGGGCTGCATCAGTCTGGCAACTTGGGGTAAATGTTGCGCTTGGCCGATGGCGTTGCGCACCCACTCTGGGTCGATATCACGCCGTGCGGCGATGTCGTCGGCCATCTGCATTGCGTCGTCGCGCGAGCCATAAAGCTCGATTTGACGCTTATTTTGCTCATAATTGCCATTTTTAGGCTGTTTTTGAGCTGTAGCCGGTGTATTTATTGATAAATTTGCTATTATAAATATAGCAAAAAACTTCAAAAAGTGCGATAAAGTGAAACGAGTAGGCAGCATGGTTGGCAAGAGGTGAGAGGCAAGAAGTGAGATTTTTTAAGTCAGCTGATATGGTGGAGTTCAAGGCGTAGTTCACGCGACAGTTGCGCCAGTTGGTTTTTGGCGTATCCCGAAGGCGCAGATTTGGCGTAACGCATGGCTTCTAGTTTAATCAAGCAAGCGGCCGCTGGCTGGGCAACGTCGCCAAAATGCTGCACCAAAAGCACAGATAGTTCACGCGGTGATGCATTTGGATGCACCCCTGAGACGCCCAGCTTGACCAAACGCGCCTGAACTTGGCGTAGGAGTCGCAGCCAAGGGTCATGCTGGCGTCTGTCCCACAGCGTCCAAGCGGAGCCGCACAAGCTCACAAAGACCAAAAGTCCAATCAACACATAACTCAAATCTTCCCAGCTGGGCGACTTAAAACCAAAGTTCTTCAACAGCTCAAACTGCTTGGCTTGGGTGTAGTTGAGCACCCGTTGGTTCCAGGTGTTGTTGACAGCCTCCCAAGCAGAGCGAATTTGCCGCAGCGGGTTAAAACCGACAGTCTCCCACACATTGCCTAAAACATTGTTCATCACGCCAACAAAAGCGCCTGTGGGCGAGGCAAGGCGCTGCAAAGCATCAATGCGTTGCGGTGAGACAGCAGATGTCGGGTCAACGCGTACCCAGCCGCCAGCTTGCCAGACCTCTGCCCAAGCATGCGCATCGCTTTGGCGCACGACCCAAAAGCCATCAACGTCGTTCAACTCACCGCCTTGGTAGCCGGTCACGATGCGTGCAGGCACGTCCAAGGCACGCATCAAAATCACAAAAGACGAGGCAATGTGTTCGCAAAACCCGGCTTTGCGGTCAAACCAGAACTCATCAGCCGTGTTGTCTCCATACAAACCGGGATCTAAGGTGTAGCTGTAACCCCCTGTGCGCAGGCGCTGCATGACAGCATCGACCAACTGCGCCACATTGGCAGAAGCGTAGCGCGGGTCACGCCGAATATCAGCGGCCAGTTGCAAGGTGCGCGGGTTGTAACCGGCTGGCAAATCAATGTCGTCTTGCAAGCTCAGTTCTTGTTTTTCAGGCCCGTGTTTGAAGTTTGTGTAGCTTTGCGCTTTATAACGAACCAGTTCAGAGATGGGGCGGTTGGTCAGCCATTGCAAATCTGGCGTCATACGCACGGGGTAATTAGCCAACTCGGGGGGCTTGCTGGCGGCATCTAAAACGAAAACCCAAGGTTTGTTTTGTGGTTCCAGCGTCACTTCGTAGGTGATGGGTGCACCCGAAACCCGTAGATTCGCACTGTGCTCAGTCACGGGAGATTTGATCAAACTCGACTTCAGCGGCAACCATTCCCGTGCATCAAAGCTAGAAAGCACGGGTCCACGAAAATACACCTCTGAAGCTTTGGGCGGTGCAGCTGCAAATTTGATGCGCATGGCAATGCTGTCATCCAGCGCCAACTGGGCAATCGTGCCTACCCGCATGTCAGCACTCAGGCCAGACTTGCCTTTGAACGCATCGCCCGGCATGCCCCACAACGGTGCCAAACGGGGGAAGAGCATGAACAGCACAACCATGATCGGTGCGCCCAAAAGTGCCATTTGGCCAGCGATTTTGGCCGCCGCCATCAAGGGTGGACGGCCGACTGGCATGTGGGCGTTGACCAACGCCGTCAGCAAGCCCCGCAGTGCCAACAGCATGGTAAAGGCCGGGAGCAAAGACTGCGAGAAGAAGAA
>CBDUEA010000293.1:0-3199 GCA_965365965.1 uncultured Polaromonas sp.
TACCCGAGACACCTTTGTCTCGCATCGCGCGTGCCATCAAGTCGTCGCCTTTCATGCCCTCTTCGGGCACCAGGCGGAAATCAATTTTGCGGCCGTCCAAGTCCACGCGGCTGACCTGAATGCGCACCTTCGTGCCGATGGCGTATTTGATACCGGTGCGCTCGCCGCGCAGCTCTTGTCGTGCTTCGTCAAACTTGAAGTACTCGCCACCCAGCTCGGTGATGTGAATCAAGCCCTCCACATACATCGCGTCTAAAGTGACAAAAATACCAAAGGTGGCCACAGAACTGACCACACCCTCGAATTCTTCACCCAAGTACTCGCGCATGTACTTGCATTTGAGCCACGCTTCAACGTCGCGGCTGGCTTCGTCAGCGCGGCGCTCGTTGGCGCTGCAATGCAGGCCAGCAGCTTGCCAAGCCAATATTTCTTTGGTTGGCTCGACCGTGACTTTGGCAACTCTTGCAGACGGCGCTTTGACACGGGCCGCCAAACGTTTAGCCAGCTTTTCATGCGCTTCGCCGGGCAATGGCAACGCAGGCAAGTGGTATTTGCTGTTGGCCAAAATCGCTTTGATGACGCGGTGCACCAGCAAGTCGGGGTAACGCCGAATCGGGCTGGTGAAGTGGGTGTAGGCATCGTAAGCCAAACCAAAATGCCCGCTGTTGGTCGGCGTGTAAATAGCTTGCGACATGGAGCGCAGCAGCATCGAATGGATTTGCAGCGCGTCGGGCCGGTCTTTGGTGGCCAAAGCAATGGCTTGGAACTCGCCCGGTTTCGGGTCGTCACCAATCGTTTGCGGGATGCCGGTGGCCTTGAGGTAATTGCGCAGAATCTCCTGCTTCTCTGGCGTAGGGCCTTCATGCACGCGGAACAAACCGGCGTGCTTGCTTTGAGCAATGTAGTCGGCACTGCAAACGTTGGCCGCCAACATGGCCTCTTCAATCAGGCGGTGCGCCTCGTTGCGGGTGCGGGGCACGATTTTCTCAATCCGGCCGTTTTCATCACAAACAATTTGCGTCTCTGTGGTTTCAAAATCTACCGCACCACGCACTGCACGGGCGGCGAGCAAAGCTTTGTAGACGTCGCTCAGGTTCAGCAAATCCGTCACACGGGCTTTGCGGCGTGTCGCTTCAGGGCCTTTGGTGTTGCTCAAAATAGCAGCCACCTCGGTGTAGGTAAAGCGCGCGTGGCTGAACATCACGGCCGGGTAAAACTGGTAGGCATGCACGTCACCTTTGGCCGTGACCAGCATGTCGCAGACCATGCACAAGCGCTCCACATCGGGGTTGAGCGAGCACAGGCCGTTGGACAACTTCTCAGGCAGCATCGGGATGACGCGGCGCGGGAAGTAGACGCTGGTGGCACGGTCGTAAGCATCAATGTCGATGGCATAGCCGTTTTCAACGTAGTAGCTCACATCCGCAATCGCCACCAGCAAGCGCCAGCCTTTGCTGCGCCCTACTTTGGCCGGCTCGCAATAGACGGCATCGTCAAAGTCGCGCGCGTCTTCGCCGTCAATGGTGACCAGTGGAATATCGGTCAAGTCGATGCGGTTCTTTTTGTCGACGGCGCGGACTTTGTCGGGCAGCGCACGGGCTTGCGCCAGACACGCGTCTGAAAACAAATGCGGCACGCTGTATTTGCGCACGGCGATTTCAATCTCCATGCCCGGGTCATCCACCTCGCCCAGCACTTCAATGACGCGCCCAACGGGTTGGCCAAACAAGGCCGGCGGCTCGGTCAGTTCAACCACGACCACTTGGCCGGTTTTGGCATCGCCCGTTGCGGCTTTGGGAACCAACACATCTTGACCGTAGCGTTTGTCTTCTGGCGCCATGAGCCAAATACCGCTCTCATGCAGCAAACGACCAATGATGGGTTGCTTAGAGCGCTCGATGATTTCTGTCACTCGACCTTCCGGTCGACCACGGCGGTCTTGGCGGACGATGCTGACCTTGACATGGTCTTTGTGCAGCACGGCACGCATCTCGTTGGGTGGCAAGTAAATATCCACCTCACCATCGTCGCGAATCACAAAACCGTGACCATCGCGGTGACCTTGAACAGTTCCTGAGACTTCGGCCAACAGGCCTTTACCTACATTGTCAATGGGCATATTGTTAGAGATATTTGAGATAGTTGTCGAGTTATGACGATTCGTGCTGTGTGTTTTGATACAATCACCCTTTTCCTGAAATTCAAAATCTTGTTTCTTGGCTTCATTCAACCTGAATGCCCATCAAACATCATAGGCCCAGGTGGCGGAATTGGTAGACGCACTAGTTTCAGGTACTAGCGAGTAACTTCGTGGGGGTTCGAGTCCCTTCCTGGGCACCAAATACTGAATAGTCATACGCGTTTGAGAGAAGTGTGAGTGTATTTTTAGATGATGAATCTAATTTTGCAGCTTGCTATTTTCTGATTCTAACCGTACAAACCATAGTCTGACACCAATTCTTAACCCCTCACAATCCAGCGTTTGTGAGGGTTTTATTTTTTCAACTCTGTCACAGATTCCACACCAGCGTCAAGCTGATTTGCGCTGGCTAAGACATCATTCCCTATGTTCGCTATCGCACAGTCGGTTGCCGATCCAGTGTGCATTATGAAGGTTAGATATCAGTAACTTGCTCTCAATTTCTGGAGATGACCATGAATTACCCGCATTATGTGACCGGTAATGGTTTGCATGCGACAACAGGCACGAGCTTGAAGCCGCGATCACTTCGACTTCGAATATTCGCCGCCGTCATCGGTATCGCAGTTGTCACCTTCAGCGGCTGGGCCAACGCGGATCCGCCGTCACGCGTCGTCCGTCTGGGCTACCTGAAAGGGGACGTCAGTTTTTCACCCGCTGGCGAGAACGACTGGGTACGGGCCTCGATCAACCGCCCACTGACCACGGGCGATCGTCTTTGGACGGACCAACGCGGGCGGACCGAGCTCCAGATCGGCGGGGCCATGGTCCGCATGACGGCCTACACCAGCGTATCCATTCTCAATCTTGACGATCGAATCACCCAGCTGCAGTTGACACAGGGTACTTTGAACGTCCGTGTGCGTCGTCTGGGACGCAACCAAGTGTTTGAAGTCGACACGCCGAATCTCGCCTTTACCTTGCGACAGGCTGGTGAATACCGGATCACGGTAGACCCAGACGGCAATGCCACGACCATCGTCGTGCGTAAAGGCAAAG
>CBDUEA010000294.1:0-3156 GCA_965365965.1 uncultured Polaromonas sp.
CTTTTAACCTTGTTTTTGACCATCGCTGCAGGCAGTCCACCCAAAACCTTGTTGACTGAAAAGTCAGCCAGCGCACTGATTCGCAAAATCCGCAAAGCCGCAGATGCTGGAAAGCCTGGCATTGAACCTGAATTGGCCGTGAGCTACATCCGCGAACATGCACCCGCTGCCTATCAAAACGACTTTTGTGCGATGTGGCTGGAGTTCATCGCAGACGCACAAGCGACTTTGAAGAGTGATTTTGACTACAACTTGAACGATGCGCTGGCGCTGCTTAGACTGCATTGCAATGTTGAACAAAACTAAAAACGCACACATCTAACAGCAACTTTCTTGCGTCATATCAAGTGCATAAGCAACTCTTTACATGTCGCCACTAGCCGATTCAAGTTAAAAAGAATAGCATGTAGACATCACTAACAAGAAAGGTTTGCCATGTTCAAAAAGATACTTTTTGCTACCGATGGTTCTGCAGCTTCAGACCACGCGGCTGCCATGGCTGTGAGCTTGGCTCGGGTGCACAACGCCAGTTTGGTTGCTTTGTATGTGATTGACCCCTATCCCTACTTAGGCATTGGTGAGATGAATCCTATGGGGTTTCAAGCCTACATGGGCGCAGCGCAAGAGCATGCTATCAAATCATTTGATACCGTTAAAAAACTCGCTGCCGAAGGTGGTCAGCCTGTACCATTAGAGACTCGTTTGGTTGAGGATGTGGCTGCGCACAAAGGTATTTTGCAAGCTGCAGATGATGATGCAGTCGATTTGATCATCGTTGGTTCACACGGGCGCAACGGCATTGAGAGACTGTTTTTAGGCAGCATTGCCTCCAAAGTGACCGCGCATTCATCACGGCCTGTGTTGATAGTGCGTTGAGGGACTTTGTATTGGGCGCTTAGCGATTAGGTGAATACGCCGCGATGCAAACGATGCATACGGTTTAGGTTGTTCGATGAGCGTATAAAAAGCTGGGAGGGTTAGACAATGTCAACCATTCACTCTTTAAACCCCTTCAAACGACGCGGCGAGCCCAGTACGGGTCAAGTCAAAGCCGCTTTGCGAATTGTGCAACGACTCTTGGGCAATTTTCAGGGCGCGGTGGCTTTGCGCCTATGGAATGGCACCAATTACGTAATTGGACAAGCCAAGCCTCTGTTTACTTTGGTGGTGCGAGACCCGACCGTACTGCGCAAACTGGTGTTCAGCAAACGCAACCCCATTACTTTGGCTGACGCGTACTTTCGCGGTTTGTTGGATGTAGAGGGTGACTTTTACGCGGCATTACGGCTCAAATCACACTTCCAAAAACTCACACTTTCAACCAAAGAGCGCGCTGGCTTGGTGTTGGATGCGATCCGCCTACCGGCGCATATTGTTTCCAAGATCGCTTCTGGGAATGCGGTAAAAACGCATCTCAATGCGGACAGCAAGTTCACCCACCACCATACCAAGCACAGTGACCGCGCTGCGATTTCGTTTCATTACGATGTCTCCAACGCGTTTTATAAACTCTGGCTGGACGAGATGATGGTTTACTCGTGTGCGTACTTTCACACAAGTAACGACACTTTGGAGCAAGCTCAACGCAACAAACTTGACCACATTTGCCGCAAACTGCGCCTAAAACCGGGTGAGCGCTTTCTCGACATTGGCTGCGGTTGGGGTGCCATGGTGTGTTGGGCAGCGCAGCAGTATGGCGTTACTGCGCATGGCATCACGCTGAGTCAAAAACAGTTTGACTATGCCACTGAGCGTATCCAGCGTCTCGGGTTGCAAGACCGCGTAACAGTTGAAATCCGCGACTACCGTGACTTAGCGGCAGATGTCGAATACGACAAAATCTCCAGCATTGGTATGCTTGAGCATGTAGGACTGGCTCATTTACCCATGTACAACGCCACCGTGATGCGCGTCTTACGGCCAGGCGGCTTGTTTTTAAACCATGGCATCACCCATGATGAGGAAGGCTGGCACCCAACGGTAGACAGTGAATTCATCAATCGCTATGTTTTCCCTGATGGTGAGCTGGACACCATCAGCAACATCTTGCGTGGCATGGAGCAAGCTTCGTTTGAGATACAAGACGTTGAGAACCTTCGCCCACATTACGCAATGACTCTGCGCGAGTGGGTCAAGCGTTTGGAAGTGGCGCACGAGGCGGCGCTGAAGTACGTCAGCGAGGACGCATACCGCGTTTGGCGCTTCTACATGGCTGCTTGCGCCCTTGAATTTGAGGCCGAAGGCACAGCCATCTATCAAATTTTGGCCTCCAAGCGCGGCTCGGGCGCACTGTCCGTCCCGCTGAGTCGCAGCGACTTGTATGCAGAACTAACATCCTAAAAGTAGGGGTACTGCCCTGCCCAAGACTTTTACATGAGGGTCAAGTACACTTCGTGCAGCTTGTCCTCCAAAGGTGATTCTAGTGATGCCAACCGCCCCCACTTCTGCCTGCGTCAAGCAATTCCGAGAAATTTTGCTGTGGCCCTTGCGGCTGATGTCTGTGCGCGGCTCCGAACATGAACATGCCAAACCCTGGACCATGCTGGCTAACATGGGCGAGGCTTGCCCATGGCGCGAAGTGGTCGACGAATATGGTGGTGAGCATGGCCGCTTTCATGAACGCCATTACAACGAATTTGTGACTTTTCTTCCTTTCGTCCAACGTTTTTTATATGGCGAAGGTCAGGGCAAACAAAGTAACTTGCAGGTAAATTCACCGATGCGAGTTTTTCGTCGCAGCGATGTCTCTGCTCTACGCGTCGTTCCGAGTCCGGGTGAAACGCCCATCCAACTGGATGTTGTCCATGTGGATTTGTATTTTTTCCTCGACCTAGATTTGGTTTTGTTGAACATTGAAGTCACAGCCCAAGACTTGACTTTGTCGCAAGCGCAAGAATTGATGTACCGGTTTGGCCGCGGCTACCCTGCCGGGTGGGATGCTGATGGGCAGGCTCAACATTGCCTGTACAGCGCCGATTGGCTGGATGCTAAAGGGCAGGTGTTAGCGCAATCCGACGCCAACCAGCGTGAAAACTTCATGGCGCACGTCAGCCAGCACCGCGCACCGCGTATTTCTGCCCACTGGGCGTGGCTCTTGCAACCGCTGGTGAGCGACCATTCCGACGAGGTAGGCCAACTGCGCTACCGACAAATTGA
>CBDUEA010000295.1:0-3148 GCA_965365965.1 uncultured Polaromonas sp.
GCCCGACTTCGACGGCTACTGTCAGGTCAAACACCACCGTCAAGAAAAACACCGCCAGCAAGGTGATGCGGTAAGGCATCCGAAACTGGCGCAGGTGGATGAATTCGCGCCATTCGCCCATTTTCCAGGCGACGACGACCAGTATCGCGGCCATGGATGCCAACGGAATGTTCTTAGCCATGGGTGCAGCCAGCAGCATCACCAACAACAAGGTGACGGCATGCACCATGCCAGCCACCGGGCTGCTTGCACCGTGTTTGACGTTGGTGACGGTACGTGCCAAGGTGCCTGTAGCGGGCATACCCCCAAAAAACGTGGTCACGAAGTTGTCAATGCCCTGCGCCATCAGCTCTTGATTGGGGTCGTGCCGGTCATCAATCATGTTGTCGGCCACGCGGGCACACAGCAGGGACTCGATCGCACCCAATAAGGCCAGTGTGGTGGCTGGAATCAACAAAAATCGGGCGCTTGCCCATTCAAATGTTGGAAAGTCCAATTGCGGCAAACTGGACGGGACACCGCCAAACTTGCTCCCAATGGTTTCCACCGGCAAATGGAACAACCAAGTGACCATCGTCGCTAAAACCATGACTACGACCGAGCTGGGGATCAGGGTCAGATGACCCAACCATGGCCTGCGTTTGGCAATGTGGGGCAAACCTGCCTGCCAAGCAATGATCAAGGTCAGACTGGTTGCCGCTATCGCCGTAGCCCACGGGTTGAGCGTGTGCATGGCGCCGCCTAAAGTGCGCAGTATGCTCAAAAAATCAGCTGGCATGGCCACCACTTTGAGGCCCAAGAAATCTTTCACCTGCGACAAGGCAATCAGCACAGCGATGCCGTTGGTAAAGCCAATCACCACGGCGATAGGAATAAACCGTATCAAACTTCCGAGGCGAAAAAACCCCATGATGAACAGCATCACCCCAGACATTGCCGTGGCAATGAGGAGGTTGGGCAGTCCATAGCGCTCGACAATGCCATACACAATCACGATGAAGGCACCGGCTGGCCCGCCAATCTGAACCCGGCTGCCGCCCAGCGCAGAAATCAAAAAGCCGGCAATTACCGCCGTGAACAAACCGGCCTCCGGCTTCAAGCCACTGGCAATCGCAAACGCCATGGCCAGCGGCAAAGCCACGGCAGCTACTGTCAAACCCGCTCCGATGTCGCCGAGCAATCTTTGCCGGTCATAGTCTTTTAAAGCGGAGATTATTCTCGGTTTGAAAAAGAACGGCTTGGACTGCTTGGACATCAGCGCGCCTCTGTCTCCGAGTCTGCTGCCGCGTCTGACCCCGGCGCAGATGAATTAGTCTTTCTGCCCATTTGGGGCTCAATCCAAGTTAAGGCATCCACAAAGACCGGATGCCAAACCACCAAAACGATACACAAGGCTAGCGGCAAGGTGGTGATATAGCCAAATGATTTAAAACCAATCGCACCGATGAGTCCACCCACAAAAAAGCTCGTAATCAAGGTGGCATGAATACGTAATTTGGTTCGGTTGGCGGTGACGAGGTTATCGCGCGTCAGGCGGTTGATGTACAGCAATTTACCTAGCTCTATACCCAAGTCAGTCACCAAGCCGGTGACGTGGGTGGTGCGAATTTCAGCATGCGAAATTTTGGTGATGACCGCGTTTTGCAGACCCATGATGAAGCACAGCAGCAATACCGTCAAAGGGACAAACAGGCCTGCAAAGAAGTTGATGCCAGAACCAAACAAGCCAAAGACAAGGAGCAAGACGGCTTCTAACAACAATGGCCGTCCATAGGCGCTCTGCAATTGACGACGTAAACCCCAGTTCACCATCCAAGCCGTGGTCATGGCACCACTGATAAATGCTACCAAAGAGGCGATGGCGATCAAGACCAAGCCAATATTTCCCAGCACCAAGTTATCGGCGACAGACGAAAGGACGCCCGTCATGTGCGAGGTGTAGTGCCCTACCGCTAGAAAGCCACCGGCATTTGTCGCCCCAGCCACAAAACACAACATGGCACCCAAACGCAAATTGCTTTGAGGGGTTCGCTGAACAGAGGTCCAGCCACGCAGGTAGGGAATCATTTGTTTACATCTTACTTCACCCGCATGCCCGGTTGCGCGCCAAGCATAGGTTCCAGAATATATATACCGGGGTGGGCCTTTTCATCGGCAGCGCTGGCCGCCAGCACCATGCCCTCAGACAGGCCAAATTTCATCTTGCGCGGCGCCAGGTTGGCGACCATCACCGTGTGCTTGCCGACCAAGTCTTCAGGTTTGTAAGCCGAAGCAATACCGCTGAAGACGTTGCGTGTCTTAGCCAGCCCGGCGTCGTCGACCTCACCCACGTCCAGCGTCAAGCGCAGCAGCTTGGTGCTGCCTTCTACAGCCTCGCAAGCGACGATTTTGGCGATACGCAGATCAACTTTGGCAAAGTCGTCGATGGAGATGGTGCCAGAAGGTTCATCTGCAGTCGTTTTTGGTGCAGATTTTGCTACGACTTTAGGAGCTTCTTTGACAGATTCTGCGCCGGCTGGTGGCTCAAAAAGAGCATCCAACTGCTTCACATCGACGCGCTGCATCAAGTGTGCATAGTCGTTGATGACATGGCCAGCGCCTAGTGGCTGGGTCGCGTCGTTGAACGTCATCGGTGCGACGTTCAAATAACGTTCTACTTGTGCAGCAAGCTGTGGCAAAACCGGTTTTAAGTAAATCGTGAGCTGGCGGAAAGTTTCGATGCATACCGTGCAAACGTCATGCAAGCGCGCATCCATACCTTCTTTTTTAGCCAGTTCCCACGGTTTATTGGCATCGACATAAGCGTTCACGCGGTCGGTCAGCAGCATTGTTTCGCGCAGTGCTTTAGCGTATTCACGGTTGTCAAACAACGTCGCTATGCTATCTTTTTGTGAGCTAATGAAGTCTATTATTTGACGACCATCATCGGAAATCACCCCTAATTTACCCCCGAACCGTTTGGCGATGAAGCCAGCCGCCCGACTCGCAATATTCACAAACTTGCCAATCAAATCGCTATTCACCCGCGCCATGAAGTCATCGGCATTGAAGTCGATGTCTTCGTTTTTGGCATTGAGCTTGGCAGCGATGTAGTAGCGCAACCACTCAGGGTTCATGCCCAAACTCAGGTACTTGAGCGGATCCAGCC
>CBDUEA010000296.1:0-3140 GCA_965365965.1 uncultured Polaromonas sp.
TTACCCTGAGAGCGGCCAAGCCCGCCTGCGCGCCATGATTGCGGGGCGACCCGACTGGTGCATCAGCCGGCAACGCAATTGGGGCGTACCACTGCCATTTTTCATCCACATCGCTACGGGCGAGCTGCACCCGCGCACCATGGAACTGATGGATGTGGCTGCATCGATGGTTGAAGCGGGCGGCGTTGAGGCTTGGAGTAAAGCGACAATGGACAGCCTGATTGGTGCGGACGGTGAGCACGGCGCCATCAACTACACCAAGAGCACCGATATTTTGGACGTTTGGTTTGACTCAGGCACCACGCACTACCACGTGCTGCAAAAGGGGCACGCCGCACAATCGACTTGGCCAGCGGACTTGTACTTAGAAGGTCATGACCAGCACCGAGGCTGGTTTCACAGCTCGCTGCTGACTGCCTGTGCCATGTACGATCACGCGCCCTACAAAGGCTTGCTGACGCATGGCTTCACCGTGGACGGCAAAGGCCGCAAGATGAGCAAGAGCGAAGGCAATGTCGTCGCTCCGCAAGCCGTGAGTGACAAGCTGGGCGCTGAAATCATCCGCCTGTGGTGTGCTGCGACTGATTATTCAGGCGATTTGAGCATTGACGACAAAATCTTGGCCCGCGTGGTCGACATTTACCGTCGCATCCGCAACACCCTGAAGTTCTTGCTGGCAAATACCAGCGACTTTGATGTTGCTACCGATGCCGTACCTTTGAGCGAGATGCTAGAAATTGACCGTTACGCGCTGTCTCGCTTCGCCCACCTGCAAAGCGAGGTCATGGCGCATTACAAAGTCTATGAATTCCACCCTGTCGTGGCTAAATTACAGGTTTATTGCAGTGATGACTTGGGTTCGTTCTACCTCGACATTTTGAAAGACCGGCTCTACACCACCGCCGCCAACTCAAAAGCACGCCGCAGTGCCCAAACCGCGTTGCACCAGATCAGCCAAGCCTTGCTGCGCTTGATGGCACCGTTTTTGAGCTTTACGGCAGAAGAAGCTTGGCAAGTGGTTGGCAACAGCGAGTCTATTTTCATGGAAACTTTTGCCAAGTTTGACGCGCCCAACGATGCTTTGCTCGCCAAATGGAGCCGTATTCGCGAGATCCGTGACGTGGTGAACAAAGAAATTGAAGCTTTGCGGGCAGCTGGTACCGTCGGTTCATCGCTGCAAAGCAACATCAAACTGACTGTTGATGCGGCAGACCATGCTTTGCTCAGCAGTTTGGGGAAAGATTTGAAATTTGCTTTCATCACATCAACTATTGATTTAATAGCAGGTGAGGCAATCAGTGTATCGGCTACAGCTTCCAATGATGTTAAATGCGAGCGCTGCTGGCATTACCAGGCGGATGTTGGTGTCGATGCGGCTCACCCTACGCTGTGCGGCCGTTGCAGCAGCAATTTGTACGGTGCAGGCGAAGTCAGGACGGTAGCTTAAATGGCAAAATCACCCCGCAAATCAAGCTTTCAAAGTTCGTATTCAAGTAACTCCTCGGGCAGGATGTGGGTTTGGTTGGCCTTGGCGCTCATTATTTTGCTGGCCGACCAGTTCACCAAAGTGCTGATCGTCGGCAACTACCAGTTGGGCGACAGCACGCGGGTATTGAGCTTTTTCAACGTCGTCAGGGCACATAACCCCGGTGCAGCCTTTTCGTTTTTGGCCGATGCAGGCGGTTGGCAGCGCTGGTTTTTCACGGCGATTGGCTTGGCGGCCGTTGTGTTTATTGTGTGGTTGCTGAAATCACACGCGGGGCAGAAGCTTTTCTCCTTCGCCATGGCCTGCATTTTGGGCGGTGCGGTTGGCAACTTGGTTGACCGCGTGCTGTACGGCTATGTGGTGGATTTTTTAGATTTCCACTGGAGCTTTCTTTCGCCCATGTTTCAGGGTGGGCATTTTCCAGCCTTCAACATTGCCGACAGCGCCATTAGTATCGGCGCAGTCTGTTTGATTTGGGATGAGCTGCGACGCGTCAAAAAAAGCAAGTAAGCGCTCAAGTTTGTTCATCATTAAAAAAGGCTGCCATCAACTTGGCAGCCTTTTTTGCTGATCGCGTAGCCGCTTATGTCATACCGTCAAAATTGTGCAGCCGGTGGTTTTGCGTGCTTCCAAGTCGCGGTGCGCTTGCTGGACGTCGGCCAAGGCATAGCGTTGGTCAATGAGAATCTTGACGGCTCCACTTTGCACCACGGCAAACAACTCGTCAGCCATTTCCTGCGTCGCTTCACGGGTGCTGATGTGGCTGAAAAGGGTTTGACGCGTCACGTAAATCGAGCCCTTAGCCCCCAAAATGCCCGGTGCAAAGGGTGGCACAGGACCCGAGGCGTTGCCAAAGCTGGCCATCAAACCAAAGGGCAGCAAGCAGTCCAAGGATTTGTCCCACGTGTCTTTGCCCACCGAGTCGTACACCACCTTGACACCTGGCTTGAGGCCTTTGGCGGCATTGGCCTCTTTGGTGATTTCTTGAACGCGCGCAACAAAGTCTTCGGTGCTGTAGTTGATGACATGAGCCGCGCCATGCGCTTTGGCCAAGGCGCATTTGGCATCCGAGCCGGCCGTACCAATCAACTGCAAGCCCAGCGCCTTGGCCCACTGGCAGGCGATCAAGCCCACGCCGCCAGCAGCCGCATGGAACAATACAAAATCACCCGCCTGCAAACCGCCTTGTGGCAGGGTCCGGCGTAGCAAATATTGGGCCGTCAGCCCCTTGAGCATCATGGCTGCACCGGTTTCAAAACTGATGGCATCGGGCAGCTTGCATACGCACATGGCGGGCATGACGCGGCACTCGCTGTAGCTGCCAGGTGGGTTGCTGGCGTAGGCAGCGCGGTCGCCCACTTGGAGGTGCGTCACACCCTCGCCCACCGCCTCCACCACGCCCGCACCTTCCATGCCCATCTGCAAAGGCAGCGGCAAGTTATACAAGCCGCTTCGCTGGTATACATCGATAAAGTTCAAGCCAATCGCGTGGTGTCGAATGCGGATCTGCCCAGGCCCGGGCTCGCCCACGCTGACCTCAACGAGTTTGAGTTGTTCAGGGCCACCGTTTTGATCAATGCGGACGGCTTTTGAAAGTGTGTTTGTCATGTTGGTCTCCTATTTAATTTGAATAAGGGTTGACTCAGTAAGTGCC
>CBDUEA010000297.1:0-3131 GCA_965365965.1 uncultured Polaromonas sp.
GCTGCTGCGACCCTGCGCATGCATCTGCGCTGCCCAGCTGCGGATATGGTTGTTCTTCACGTCCAGCAGCTCGATATTGACCTTAGCAGCCTGCTCTGCCAGCTTGTCTAAATCAAGCGCATACAAAGTAACCGTGCGCTCGGCCAAGCGCTTTTCCACCCGAACATGCTCTAAATAACGCTCAACGATGGGTGTGTTGGCGGTT
Organism: uncultured Polaromonas sp.; assembly: GCA_965365965.1. Taxonomy (GTDB): domain Bacteria; phylum Pseudomonadota; class Gammaproteobacteria; order Burkholderiales; family Burkholderiaceae_C; genus Aalborgiella. The sequence continues at coordinate 206 of CBDUEA010000297.1, forward strand.
GTACTGGTGGTTTTTGTGATGCCTTGCATGGCTACAGCCTGAAATGACCTGGGTGGCGTTCTGCGTCGAGGTCAGGCAGCCTTTTGCAAGCGAGACAAGGCCGCGCTTGCAATTTCACCAATCCGCTCTAAAAAGTCCGTGCCCATATTCGCGTTGAAACGCTGCCCATCGGGTGACGCCAAAACCAACAAGCCACAAGCTTCCGCTTGGCCGTTGGCTCGTAAGGGGATCAAGGCCACCGACAGCGCCTGCGTAGGTTCGCCCAGCCAAGAGGCGGCCTCAAAACCCGTGTTCAGCCCCACATAAGGCAAAGTCAAGGAACTGGTGAAAAGTTTGACATCCTCGCTAGCACCTGCGGCAAAGCTCTCTTGTGCAAAGGCAGCATCGACATCCCAAACCTTGATGGCAACTTGCGGCACGGAGAATTCGTCTTTGACGTTGCTCGTCAACAACTCAGGAATCTCACGCGACTGCGTGGCCAAGAGCAATTTACGCGTCCAGCGCTGCAGTCTGTCGGCGATTTGCACGTTTTCGTTGCCATAACGGATCATGTCCATCAAACCGCGCTCCAAGACTTTGATCTTTTCGCGCAGCATTTCCGCTTGGCGCTCTTGCAAGCTCACCGCGCGTTTGCCGTGGCCGCTGTTGAGCTGAACGGCAGACAAAAGCTCCGCATGGCGCTCAAAAAAATCGGGCGTTTGCACCAAAAACTCGGCAATGTCGTTTTCGGTGATGGGGTTGAGCGCTGGGTTCATAGTAGGAGAGTTCATGTTGTTTTGAATAGTTGCCGCTAATTTTACTGTTTGTTTAATCAGGTATTTTTAAGTTAAAACTGCATTTAAAGCGCGGTTGGTACATCAATATCAGACTCAAACACGCGGGTCGCCGGCCCCGTCATCATCACTGGTTCGGCGCCACCTGCCCAATCGATTTGTAACGATCCGCCTCGGGTGGCCACTTGCACACTGGCGTCCAGCAAACCGAGGCGTATACCCGCCACTACTGCCGCGCAAGCGCCCGTGCCGCAAGCCAATGTTTCACCAGCCCCGCGCTCGTAGACGCGCAGTTTGATCTGCGAACGGCTCACAATTTGCATGAAGCCCGCGTTCACCCCGCGTGGGAAGCTGGCGTTTTTAGACACCAAGGGACCGATGCGCTCCACATCTGCTGTGTCCACGTCATCCACCACCTGCACCGCATGCGGGTTGCCCATAGACACGATGGCTACGTTTACTATTGATTTAATAGCTAAATTATCAACAAATACGCCGGCTACAGCCATATTTGATGCCAAATTTAGTTTGTACAGCTCAAAATCGCCCTTTTTGACGATTTCCAGCCCTGCAGGGTCAAACGGCAAGCTGCTCGCCTCAAATTGCGGCGCACCCATGTTGACGGTGACGCGGCCATCCGCCGTGGCATGCAACTCAAGCACCCGGTTCATGGTTTGCACCTTGATAACGTCTTTGTTCGTCAACCCTTGGTCGCGCACAAAGCGCACAAAGCAGCGCGCTCCGTTGCCGCAATGCTCCACTTCACTGCCATCGTTGTTGTGAATGGCGTAAGAAAAATCAATATCAGTCGAACCGGCAGGCGCCGCGCGAACCGACAAAATTTGGTCAGCCCCCACGCCAAAGTGCCGATCGGCCAAGTACCGATACTGCCCCGCCGTCAAATTGAGCTGGCCGCGCGTCTCGTCCAGCACAACAAAGTCGTTGCCTGCGCCCTGCATTTTGGTGAAGTGAACTTTCATAACGTCATTATTCATTGATTTTGGGGGTTTATTCGAACAATCAACGCTTTAGCTAGCGAAGCGCTGTTCACTGCAAATACGATAGTCCAGCCTCATGCAGTGGTCGAAGTCGGCTTTTCTTCCTTGGTCACTAGCCAGATACCGTAGCAGACTAACAGCAGCGCCACGCCGTTCTTCCATTCCAGAAAACTTTCGTTCAGGAACAGCGCCGACAACAGCGTGCCAAACACCGGAATCATGAAGTTGAACACCGTCACCATGCTGACCCGGTTGTACTTGAGCAAGATGGTCCACAACGAAAACGCCGCTGAAGACAGGATCACCAGATAGGACAGTAGCGCGGTGGATTTGACAGTGAAACCGCTCAGCGTCCCGCCGGTGGCCAAGCCAATCAGCAGCAGGGCCAGGCCGCCCACGGCCAGCTGGTAGCCAGTCAGCACCACTGAGTCGATGTGTTGCGACACCTTTTTGCCGTAAATGCTGGCGGCCGACAGTATGAAAGCAGAGATAACAATGAAGCCCTCACCCAGCAGCGTGAAGTCAAAGCTCAGCAGGCTGTTGCCGAAGTTAACCACCATCACGCCGATGAAGCCGACGGCACAACCCAGCACCTTGTTAAAACTGAGTCGGTCGTTTTTGTAGATGTAGTGCGCCATCAGTACACTGAAAAAGGTGCCAGTGGCGTTCATGATGGAGCTTTTCACCCCAGTGGCGTAGGCCAGCCCGATGTAGAAGAAGACATACTGCAGACTGGTCTGCGACAGCCCCAGCAAAGCGACTTGGCGAGCGGTCTTGATGTCCAGTCTAAGTGTCTTTTTGCCCAAAGCGGCAATCGCCAACAGCACAAGACCAGCAAAGATGAAGCGGTAGCCAGCAAACACCAGCTTGGATGGGATGTCATCTGCAGCGATGTTAAACAGCGTGTAGCCGTTCTTGATCGCCGGAAAAGCGCTACCCCAGAGAATGCAGCACAGGGTGGCGATGCCAAAAACCACTTTTCGTTGCGTGAAAATTGAGGGGCTGGTCAAGGAGCGTATCCGTTGAAAATTTTGGGGAAATGCATCAAAGCAAGCGTGCCAGATAGCGGCCGGTATGGCTCGCAGGGGTCCCGGCCCAGGCCTCGGGCGTGCCCTCGCCCACGACTTGCCCGCCACCCGCGCCGCCTTCGGGGCC
>CBDUEA010000298.1:0-3095 GCA_965365965.1 uncultured Polaromonas sp.
GCCGCCTCAAATCCCGCAAAATCCCGACGACAGAGTGCCCGATTTTGTTTGAATCACCCCTTTCCGCTGGTCTGCTAGGCGGTTTGGTGCAAGCCATCAGCGGTGGCTCGCTGTACCGCAAAAGCTCGTTTTTGTTAGATTCGCTCGGCAAACAAGTGCTGCCTAAGCACGTGAATGTGATGGAAGATCCGTTCGTGAAGGGCGGCAAAGGCAGCTCCCCGTTTGACGACGAAGGTGTGCGCGTCCAGGCTCGCCAAGTCATCAACGCTGGCCGCGTTGAAGGCTATTTTTTAGGCAGTTACAGCGCCCGCAAGTTGGGTATGAAGACGACGGGTAACGCCGGTGGTTCGCATAACTTGGTACTTTCGTCCACGCTCACCAAGGCCGAAGACGACCTAGACGCGATGATCAAAAAACTAGGTCGTGGTTTCTTTGTCACCGAGCTGATGGGCTCAGGCGTCAATGGTGTGACGGGTGATTACTCACGCGGTGCCAGTGGTTTTTGGGTGGAAAACGGCGAAATCGCCTTTCCTGTCCATGAGGTTACCATCGCCGGCAACTTCAAAACCATGCTCAAAGGCATCACCGCCATCGGCTCAGATACCTACAACTACGGCGCGAAAACCGTGGGGTCGGTCTTGATTGATCGTATGAAAGTGGCGGGGAGCTGATAGGTTTATATTCATTTGGATTGCAGATGTCCGATACTCACTTTTATGAACCCAAGAATGGTCACGGCCTGCCACACGATCCGTTCAACGCGATCGTGGGACCGCGGCCCATTGGTTGGATCTCTACGCGCAGCGCAGCAGGTTCGCTCAACTTAGCGCCCTATAGTTTTTTCAACGCGTTTAACTACACGCCGCCCATCGTGGGTTTCAGCAGCATTGGCTACAAAGATACGGTGCGCAACATACAGGAGACAGGTGAGTTTACCTGGAACCTGAGCACCCGAGCTTTGGCCGAGGCTATGAATCAAACTTGTGCTCATGTCCCCCCTGAGGTGAACGAGTTTGAACTGGCAGGACTTACACCCACACCGTCGCGCCTCATCGCTGCACCGCGTGTGTTGGAGAGTCCCGTGTCGTTTGAATGCCGCAGCACACAAATTCTGCAACTAGAAGGCATAGACGGCACGAAGGTGCCCACGTGGTTGATTTTGGGCGAAGTGGTGGCGGTGCATATTGACACAACACTCCTTAAAGACGGTGTGTACGACACCGCCAACGCAGGCCACATTTTGCGTGGTGGCGGTGCGGGTGACTACTTTACCGTCGGGCCAGAGCAATTGTTTTTGATGATGCGGCCACGCTAGAGATATTTAACCCGCCAATGCCGCTTTCACTGCAGCAGACACCAGCCCCATATCCGCTTTACCTGCCAGTTGCGTCTTTACAGCGCCCATGACTTTGCCCATGTCGCCGGGGCCGGAAGCCCCCAAAGAAGCGACGATAGCTTTGACGGCGGCTGTCACTTCTTCAGCGCTCAGACGGGCAGGCAAGTAGGCTTGCAGGACGACGAGTTCTGCGGTTTCTTTGTCGGCTAGGTCTTTGCGCTCGGCTTTGGTGAAGGCCTCAATCGAGTCTTTGCGTTGTTTGATGAGTTTGTCAACGATGGCGACGACCATCGCGTCGTCTAACACCACGCGCTCATCGACTTCTTTTTGCTTGCAAGCCGCCAAAAGCAGGCGAATCGTGCCCAAGCGTTCGCTGTCCTTGGCGCGCATGGCGGTTTTCATGTCTTCGGTGATTTGTTCTTTGAGTGTCATGGCGTGTTCTTTCAGTGTTTGAGTGATTTTGAGCTAAAAAGTAAAAAAGCCCGCAGACAAATTATCTTGCGGGCTTCTTGTGGCTAAAAAGCCGTACTGATTAGTACATCTTTTTAGGCAATTGCATGGCGCGAATGCGTTTGTAGTTACGCTTAACGGCAGCTGCCTTCTTGCGTTTACGCTCAGCGGTTGGCTTCTCGTAAAACTCACGTGCGCGTAAGTCTGTCAATAGGCCCAATTTTTCAATCGTGCGCTTGAAACGACGCAAAGCTACATCAAACGGTTCATTCTCTTTTAAGCGGATAGTGGTCATGAAACAATAATTTCTGAAATATATGCGCTGGGAAGATCGTGGCCCTGCGCGGGTATTTGTAGATGTACCAAGCAATGGCCTGTACGTACACCTGTAAAGACTTAAATTATACAACCTTTTTTTACCTGTTTGCAGCCTGTTGCGGCTAGATATTCTTGCGATCACGCTCAATCATCGGGTTTACCCATGCGTGTGGTGTATATTTTGCCAATGAAATCATCCCCCCAACAGCCTATTCCTGCGCATCAAACCTTGCAAAACATAACCTTGAACGTTTGGGCGTCCTACGTGCTTGCTGGCGTGGCTTTGTTGTTGGTGCTTAAAGCTGGTTTGTTGATTGCGTTGTTCGCGGGTTTGCTGGTTTATTCATTGGTGGGGTTGATGGTGCCGCGGATAGAAAAGCGCTACAGCGGCCAAATTGCACGCACGATTGCGGTGGTGTTGCTGTCTACGGTGGTGATTGCGAGTATCAGCGTTGGTATTTGGGCGTTGGTTGTTTTTTTACGCAGTGAGGCGGGCAGTCTGCCGTCTTTGCTGCAAAAACTGTCGGACATGATTAGCGCATCGCGCAGCCAATTGCCAGACTGGGTCAGCACTTATTTACCGGTTGGCTCAGAGGCTTTGCATGAGTTGCTGAAGGATTGGTTCAGCGAACACGCTGGCGAGGCCAAACTGCTCGGACAAGAGGCGGGGCACATCATCGTGCAGCTGCTGTTGGGCATGATCATTGGCAGCATGGTGGCACTGCAAGACGCGACGACGGACGATCACTACAAACCCTTCGCCGCTGCGCTGTTGGCGCGGGTGAGTAATTTGGCACTGATGTTCCGCAAAATCGTCTTCGCGCAGGTGCAAATTTCTCTCATCAATACCGTCTTTACCGCCATTTATTTGCTGGTGATATTGCCGCTAGCGGGTGTGCATTTGCCGCTGACCAAGAGCATGATTGCCATCACCTTCTTTGCGGGGCTGATTCCGGTGGTCGGTAACATCGTCTCCAACACAGTGATTGTG
>CBDUEA010000299.1:0-3085 GCA_965365965.1 uncultured Polaromonas sp.
CTGCTGATAGAACGCCGCCCCGCCAAAGCACAAGATGCGCGCCGCGACCCCTTTGGGGGTTGGAAGGAATGACGCAGCGCTACATGCTCGATATCAATGTGGTCAGCCACATCATGCAGGGGCGCGATGCGGCTTTGCTGGCGCGTCTGACCCAAGTGCCCGTCGGGCAGGTGGTGATCTCCAGCGTGACGCTGGCCGAGCTTGAATACGGCCTGCACCGCAAAGGCCAACCCCCACGTTTGAAAGCCGCCATGACCCAGGTGCTGCTGCGCATGGATGTGCTGGCGTGGGACGAGGCGGTGGCGCGGTGTTACGGCGCGTTTTGCAGCAGCTTGGAGGCGCGCGGCATCAACCTGAGTGACCTCGACATGATGATTGCCGCCCATGCGGTTGCCGTGGACGCAACCCTGGTCAGCCGCGACAAGGCGTTTGCACAAGTGACAGAGCCCTTGAGGCTGGAGGCTTGGTAGATGGACTTAGATGCTGGTTGCTATCAAAAGAGAAGCTGTTTGCGCACGTTCCACGTGGACCAGAGGCTGATTTGACTCATAAACCGCTTACCCAAGGCAACAAGCCCGCCAAATGCTTGCCCAAACGCCCGCTGGCCAGCATGGGCCGCATCGTCCACACGCCCCGTAGTTGCTGCCCTCGTGCAGCAAAAAGTATCCCAGGAAATGCCCACCCAGGCGGGGGATGATGCGAGCCCATTTGTCGACGTAGGCCTTCAACTGGTCTTTCTGGAATGGGTCGACTTCGTAGCGGATGAAGCAGGTGATGGTCACGGGGACTCCTCTGGGGTGGTGGTGCACAGAAGTTTGGGGGATGAATGTGGAGGGATGCTTTGGTGAGTGGCGAAATGATGGGATGAGGGGATGGATTCCAGGCAGAAGCGGTATCACCAATATTGCTTGCAGTTCTTACACCATCGAGTCCATATAGAACGTCCAGCTCAGTACGAGAGTGACATTCGCTGCAGATGCTGGTAGCGTCACCTCATAACTTTAAGAAATAAAAAATGGGACGCTCGGCAGATTACACAATCCAAGGGTTTTTATATCAGTTCAATCAGTCACTGGCTGAACTATTGAAGGCGGCAGATGACGCTGTCATCACTATCGAGGGAATTGTCGAAGACATCGAGGTCGCCAGCTTTGCTGGAACCAAAGCGATTCAATGTAAGTATCACGAAACACAAGAAAACTACACCCCAAGCATTCTTTATGACCCCTTGCTTCAGATGATGAAGCATTTCAAATCCAATCCGGACGCGAAAATAAGTTATCACTTATTCGCTCACTTTCCCAATTTTCCCGCGGTTGTAATAACGGCAGCGGAACTTGGCAAAGCGCTCAAATCCAAAAACAAGGATTTGAAAAACTTGATCGCCGATGTTGATGGCGTCGATGTCAATGGGTTCCTTGAAACATTTACGGTCACTGTCACTCCGAAATACGATGACTTGGCGGCGCAGAATGCCAAAAGCCTTGAAGCTGTTGGCTTCAACAAAAGTGAAGTGGAAACGCTGTTTTACCCAAATGCCATTCAAATCATTGCTGATTTGAGCATCAAACACGATGTGAAGCTGAGGAAGATTAGCAAGAAGGATTTTTTGGAAGCTCTGCGACGAATCAGGTCTACAGCAGTGTCTCAATGGACGCTCGCACTAAAAACGCGGCACAAGGTCTTGGAAACGCGACGTAAGCAGCTTAAAGTGAATTTGAGTGCGAATTCCCGTCTGCGCCACGTTGCCATATTTCCGGCGTTTTTGGAGCAGTTTGATAATCAGATTGTTCTCTTCATTAAATCGTTTATCGAAAAATATCATTTCAAATTGGCACACACACAGACGCCGCTTCTTGCATTGGATGTCCCGCAAGATGTATTTGACGAAATTGCGGAGCGACTAATTGGAAAGGATGTGATGCTAAACCTCGGGCGACCAGTAAAAGCATTTGTCCAAGCTAATTTTTTCCGCGAACCGATGGTCCAAAAAGACAGGAAAGAATTTGTACTAAGATTTATTCGCTGGGATGAATACAAAGAGCTCACTCTCCAAACTAAGGCTGATGACTTCTTCGTCATCGGCGATGAAGCTATTACGGGTTTAGATGTTAAGGACGTAAACCTCGAAGCCCTTGGAGCCGAAAAATTTGATGAAATCAAATATATGCTGGGAATAAGCAATGCCTATTAAAATTGGATCAGTACTCTCTTGTTCCCCTGAAGCTGTTATTGTCGCCGTGGATGGTCTTGAAGCGTTCGAAAAAAATAAAGATGGACTCCAGGTTGGCCGCTTCTTGAAGATTGCGCAGGGTAATCACGATTTCACTATTGCAACTATTCGCAATATTAAGGGATCAAATACTCTAGGCACAGATGGGAAACCAATCTGGAGCTTCCACATTGAATGCCAAGCGATAGGCACCTTGGTTGAAGATAAGACATTTGACCGTGGCAGCCTCCTTTTGCCTGTGCCGACCGAACATGCGTTCATTGTGGAAAAGGATACTCTGGACAAGATGTTTTCAGCCGATGGTGATTACAATTTCCCTCTTGGTAAACTCTCAATGAATAAAGCCATCGATCTCATGATTAATGGCAACAGATTCTTTAGTAAACATATTGCTGTTGTTGGTTCGACTGGCTCTGGTAAGTCATGCACAGTTGCAAAAATGCTGCAAGATATCGTTGGAATTGCGCAGCACAAAAACGATAACAAGGACAAGCAAAATAATTCACACGTAGTGATATTCGATATTCATGACGAATACACTGCTGCATTTACTCTTGGAGAGGAAGAGTGTTTCACACTGAGTCGACTCGATATTGATTCTCTGCAGCTCCCGTACTGGCTGATGAATTCCGAAGAGTTGGAGAGCATGTTCATCGAAAGTAACGAAGCAAACTCTCATAATCAGGTTAGCCAGTTCAAGCGTGCTGTTGTGTTGAACAAGGAGAAGCACAATCCTGCTGTTAAGGAGGTCACTTATGACACTCCTGTTTATTTTTCGATCGCGGAAGTTTACAACTTCATCGAAAATCTGAATCGCGAGGTTATCGGGCGTTTGGCCGGTGAAGATAAGCC
>CBDUEA010000300.1:0-3080 GCA_965365965.1 uncultured Polaromonas sp.
TGTTTGGCGTGAAAACGCGCGACGCAGGCAGACTGAAATTTCAACGCATGAGCTGATGCACCGCTTTGATCGCAGTTGGAAGCTGATTTTTGTCGGCGACGCCGCGATGAGCCCGTATGAAATTTTGCAGCCGGGCGGCAGCGTTGAATACAACAACGAGGAACCCGGTGCGGAGTGGATGCAGCGGCTGACCAACGCCTTCCCCAAATTTGCCTGGATCAACCCCGAGCCACAAGGCGTCTGGCAATACCGCCAAAGCATCAGCGTGATCCAGCAAATCATGAGCCAGCGTATGTACCCGCTGACGATCAAAGGCTTAGAAGAAGCGATGCGGCTGTTGTCAAAATAAACTTGGAGCACACAACAAAAACCCCGCACCAGCCAATGGCCGATGCGGGGTTTGTCGATTAAAAAACTAAAAACTTAGCTTAAAGTTTGCCGTTAGGGATGAAATTGCCATTCAGCGTTCCATAAACAAAATTATCGGGTGCTGGGTGGAAGAACTTGCCAGTGACGACATTGTTTGCATCAATTTGACCAACAATGTCACCCTGAGAGCCTTGTCCAGACCAAATGAGATTGAACGAGCCGTCCTTGTTAACTGTTCCACTGACGTTGTATTCATAGGCGTAAAAAATCATCGTTGAACCCCGCGTGATGCTGCAGTTAGCGTCCGTTTCAAACGATAAGCTTCCGGCCATCCAAATACCACCATCTGGTGGGCCACCACCCGCATTGGCGTTGTCAATATCGTCATTGCCAGTTACAGGGATACCGCGGCCAGACAAAGATAGGTTACGCAATCTGATGCGCTCTTCATGGGACGGCGCTTCGTAGCCCCCAATATACGCACCCGTACATCCAGACTTTGCTGTCGAAGATGTTGTATTACCTGATGTAGTGGTTCCAGTCACGGTGTCTGATTTGCCAACATTGCAACCGCTGACCAAGGCTGCCGTCGCAAATGTCATAGCTAAAGGCAATTTGCCAAATAAGCCATCTTTTAGTGTGTTGAGCCAAGCCATGCTTTGTTTCCTTTAATGATAGTTCGAGCCGACATGTTGAGCATTATAACTGTTATATGACAATAACTTAGGGCTTATTCTTAACGTGTTAATTACTCAACTGCTGTGTATTCTGCCTGAATTATTAAAAATTTCAGGTGATAATTGGTAACATCCCTTCGTAGTTCAATGGATAGAACGAGTGCCTCCTAAGTGCTAGATACAGGTTCGATTCCTGTCGAGGGGACCAAATTATGACTAAATTTGATCTTAGCCGGCGTATTTGTTCAATAGTTTGCTATTGAATTTGTATTATACAATATCTCCTCTAAACCTTTGCAGTTACCCAGCGGACCGAGCCCCGATAAACATCTCAGCTCGCGTCAACCAGCTAGGAACCTATAAACAACAGTCCTAGTCCCTAAAGCATCATATCTTGGGACCAAGCATGTACCCGTTCACGGTGAAGGGTTTGGAGGATGTCATGCGTTTACTGTCAGAATAGAACGCTATGCAAATTGTTCAGCGTGGATCTGCCTCAAGTCACACTCCTTATAGAATCCTGCTCAAAGTATGTGTAGCGATGGCGCTCCCACTTGCAGCTATTGCGCAGGATACATTTACAAGCGCGGCGCCCAGCGAATCAACGGCCGTAACCAACACGACAACTTCCGCTCCAGCACAGCAGGCCCCACCTAGCCCTTTTCGCTTTGAGCTGGAAGTGGCGGCGCCCGAGAAATTAAAGGCATTTTTATTGCTCCACATGGAGCTACAGCGATTCAAAGACTTACCAGACTTGGATGCGCTAGAGTTTTCGCGGCTTTTGCTACAAGTGCCTGACAACGTGCGCTCCCTTTTGGGAACGCAGGGCTATTTTGATCCTGCCATCACCGTTAGCCAAACTCGTTCATCCCAAGAGTCAGAAGCCATACAAGTCACTCAAGTGGTGGTGCAAGTCGATCCTGGTCCAGCCACCCGTATTACCGCAGTGGACATTGGCTTTGACGGTGATATTGCACTCAATACACAAGCCGACGAGCAGCGCAGCAAAATTGAGCAAACATGGTCTTTAAAAGCAGGCGAGAGCTTCTCACAATCTGCTTGGGACGCTGCCAAGTCTGCCGCTGTGCGCGATTTAACGACGCAGCGCTACCCCACAGGCCGCATCAGCCAAAGCTTGGCCGACATTGACCCCAAAGACCATACTGCACGCTTGCAAATCAAATTAGATTCCGGCAATCTCAAACGCTGGGGCCAACTGAAGACTGAAGGTATAAAACGCTACGAGCCATCAATTGTTAACAACTTGGCGCTTATCTCAGGCATCGTGCCCGGGGAAGAGTACGACTTGGAGAAACTACAAGACGCACAACAACGCATCAGCGACAGTGGTTATTTCGATTCTGTCTTCATGTTTGTCAATACAGACAGTGGCGAAGATGCCCTGCCTGTCACAGTTCAGGTGCGTGAAACCAAGTTGCAACGTCTGGTGTTGGGTATCGGTGGGAGCACCGACAGTGGCTTGCGTCTGACGGCAGAACATACCCACCACCTGGTCCCGGGATTGGGTTGGCGTGCCAAGAGCAAACTTTCTTTAGAGAATAAAGACAAAAGCATCAGCACGGACCTCACCTCAACGCCTAACCCGCAAGGCTGGCAATGGCTTACAGGCGCTCTTGCAGCGCAACAAATGGATGGCGACAAAACGACCAACAGTCAGCGCCTGCGTTTTGGTCGCTCGCAGCTGAGCACCGAGAACGACCGTAGTTTCTTTTTGCAATATGACCGAGCCAATATCACGCGTCCTTTGGGTACAGTCGATTCAGAAACGGGCGTTAAATCGTCCATCACCGCCAACCACATCTGGACACGCCGGCGCTTTGACAATGTGCGCTCCCCCTCAGACGGCTACGGCATTTCAGTAGAAGTAGGCGCAGGTCACACATTAGGCCAAGAACGTCGACCCTTTATCCGTCTGTACTCCCGCAATCTGTTTTACTTGTCTTTAGACAAAGCTGCCAGCAAAGCCAGCACGCGCAACAACCTGAGCACGGGTCCTGCCGCCAACGATACGCC
>CBDUEA010000301.1:0-3069 GCA_965365965.1 uncultured Polaromonas sp.
TCGGTGGGCATTGCAGCTGGACCCGAAGTCGCCATCATGGATTTAACTGGTAACTTGTTGCCCGCTGGGGAGATTGGCGAGGTGGTGATTCGCGGTGAAAACGTCACTTTGGGTTACGAAAACAACGACAAAGCCAATGCCGATGCCTACACCAAGGGCTGGTTTCGCACGGGCGACCAAGGCGTGATGACCGAAGACGGTTACCTGTCGCTCACCGGTCGATTGAAAGAAATCATCAATCGGGGTGGTGAGAAAATTTCCCCGTTGGAGGTGGACGAAGTATTGATGGATCACCCTGCTGTCATGCAAGTGGTCACCTTTGCTATGCCGCATGCCAAGCTGGGCGAAGACGTGGCCGCATGCGTCGTTTTGCGTGAGAGCCATGTACTGACGGAGCGTGAACTGCGCGAGTTTGCAGCCACCAAGTTGGCAGATTTTAAAGTCCCCAAAAAAATTCTGTTCATGGCAGAAATCCCCAAAGGTGCCACGGGGAAGCTACAGCGTATCGGATTAGCTGCAAAATTGGGTCTAGGCGAATAAAACCTGTTATTTAAGGCTATTTTTTGCTATAGCCAGCGTATTTATTCAATAGTTTGCTATTTAATATGTAGCACATCATAAGCTTCAAATACCCAAAAAATACCTAAAATTGGGTATTTATTTGGTATTGACGCGATTAATTTGTCAGCGTAAATTGTCACCTAGACTTTGGTTCAGGTGAAAATATGATCGACGAGAACATGCTTTTCAACATGGATGACGGCGACGCTGCCTTGCAAATCGAGCAAGAACACCTTGCGTGCGCCAGCCATCGCATGCAAGTCATGGTCAAATTAGTTGCAGAGTTCAAAAATCCAACGCAGATTTCGAAACGCATCACAGTTGAGGTTGACCGCGAGATAGCGTTGATGAAGCGCTTGTTGGCACAAATTGAGCGCATGGACAGTCACGCAGAACCTGAAAGCCATGACCATTTGAAAGCCCGCTGGGAAGCTGAGGTTCTGATTCAGGAATCCAATTTAGTAACGCGAGCCATGCCTTATCATTTGTGGGTGGCGATGCAGACGACACCCAGTTGGTCGCATTCGCGCTCTGCCTTGCAACAAGTTCTAGATTCGCTGGAAGCGGAACGTCTAAACTGCAACTCGCAACTTTCTGGGCACATGGAAAACAGACCTCTCAAAAATAATTCGAAAAGCACCGTCTCAAAAGATTAATGACTTAAGAGAAATGCTGGTCTAGCGTAGACTAGGCAAACAAATCTTTGTACTGCTCACGCAATAGATTCTTTTGCACTTTCCCCATGGTGTTACGCGGCAGCTCTTGCAGTACAAAACAGCGCTTGGGAATTTTGAAATTCGCCAGTTTCGCTTTCAAATCAGCCAAGACGGCTTCGGCTGTGAGTTGTGCATCTGGTTTCAAAATCAACGCCACCACACCCACTTCACCAAAATCAGGGTGCGGCACGCCGACCACGGCGCTCTCCGCCACGCCTGCCATGTCATTGATATAGCCTTCAATCTCTGCGGGGTAGACGTTGTAACCGCCGCTGATAATCAGGTCTTTGCTGCGGCCGACGATAGTGACGTAACCACGTTCATCAATTTTACCAACGTCGCCGGTTTTGAAGTACCCGTCTGCGGTGAATTCTTCTTTGGTTTTCTCCGGCATACGCCAGTAAGCTTTGAATACATTAGGGCCTTGAACTTGGATGCCACCGATCTCGTTGGTCGGCAAGTTCACACCATCCTCACTTTGCACACGCAGTTTGACACCCAGTAGCGGGAAGCCGACCGTACCACCTCGGCGTTCACCGTCTTTCGGATCGTAAGGGTTAGACGTGAGCATCGCCGTCTCGCTCACGCCGTAGCGTTCTAAGATGGTGTGGCCAGTGCGGTCTTGCCACGCTTTGAAGGTTTCAATCAACAGAGGTGCCGAGCCAGCTATAAACAAGCGCATTGTGCGCACAGCCTCTTTGGTCAAACCAGCCTCTGCCAATAAACGCACATACAAAGTCGGCACGCCCATGAAAACAGTCGCTTCATGTAGTTTTTGCACGACGATTTTAGGGTCGAATTTTGACAGCCAAATCATCTTGCTGCCGTTGAGCAACGCGCCATGCAGTGCCACAAAAAGACCGTGGACATGGAAGATAGGCAAAGCGTGGATGAGCACATCATTCGGTTGCCATCCCCAGTAGTCTTTGAGCACTTGCGCGTTAGAGAGCAAGTTGTTGTGCGTCAGCATGGCGCCTTTGCTGCGGCCTGTGGTGCCGCTGGTGTACAAAATGGCAGCCAAATCATCGGCTTGGCAGACAGCTGGTGTGTGCTGGTCGCTGCAATGCGCAGCGCGGTCCAACAGCGAACCGGTGCGTTCATCACCCAAGGTGAAAACGTTTTGCGTACCCGCTTTGAAGGCGATTTTGCTGACCCAGCCGAAGTTGGCGGGGCTGCAAACGACTACAGACGGCTCGGCATTACCAATGAAATATTCAATCTCGGCACTTTGGTAGGCGGTGTTGAGCGGTAAAAAAACGTAGCCAGCGCGCAGCGTGGCCAAGTAAAGCATCATGGCTTCAACGGATTTTTCAACCTGTACCGCTATTCTCGCCCCTTGAGGCAAATCCAACGATTTCAGCAAATTGGCCATCATGGCAGTGGCACGGTCAAGGTCGCGCCAACTGTAGTTCAAACTTGCGTCGCCATTTGCTGCAATCGCTTCAACAGCGATGGTCTCCAAATCTTTGGGGAAAGCAGCGCGCAAAGCGCTGAATAAATTATGGTTTTGGGACGTTGTCATGGCTATCAAACCCACTGTGGTTTTCGTTTGTCAAGGAAAGCGCTGATGCCTTCGCGGTGTTCTGCACTATCGGCATAGCTGTATGAGTTTTCAGATAGTTCTGAATTTACTATTGATTTAGTAGCTAACTTATCAATAATTACGCTGGCTACAGCCATATTCAAGCTTCTAATTGCTTGTTTATTCAACCTAGCGGCTTGCGGCGCAAGCGCCATGATGCGCTTAACCGATTGCATCGCACTGTCGTGCACGGCATCGTCATGCACAACG
>CBDUEA010000302.1:0-3067 GCA_965365965.1 uncultured Polaromonas sp.
GAAGTGATGCAAGGCGACTTTTTGGCGCGCCATGTGCCCATGATTCGCGCTTTGTACAAAAGCCAACGCGACGCGATGTTGACGGCGCTGCAGAACGACATGCCCGTCACCGCTGGCAAGCCAGACGCCAGTGTGACCTGGAACACGCCTGTTGGTGGCATGTTCTTATGGGTGCGCTTGCCAGCCGGCATGAACGCAGTTGATTTGTTGGCCAAAGCGGTCGATAAAAACGTCGCCTTCGTGCCCGGCGCACCGTTTTACGCAGACCATGCCGACCCGCGCACGCTGCGCCTGAGTTTTGTGACGGCGAGTGTGGATCAAATCAAGACAGGTATCAAAGCGTTGGCGGATGCGATTCGTGAGAATATGCCGAAATGAGTGGCCAACTCATCGGCAAATCTAATCGCGAGGCGCGGGCGTTTCAAGCAGATGATGCAAAGAAACCATCTGCTGCGAAACGCGCTGCTGCGCCTGTCGCCAACAACGTGCAAATCGACCATCTGGTCATCGTCGCCAAAACGTTGGAGCAGGGCGTGGCTTGGTGCGAGGCGACCTTAGGCATCACGCCCGCAGCGGGTGGTGAGCATGCGCAGTTTGGAACGCACAACCGCTTGTTCAAAATTGCCACACCAGCACATCCGTTGGCGTATTTGGAAATCATTGCGATTGACCCGAATGCAAAAAAAGCCCTCAGTCCAGATGTCAAACGCTGGTTTGACATGGACGATGCTGCTTTGAAAGCCGCCGTCGCCAAAGAGCCTCGCTTGGCCCATTTTGTGGTCAACACTCCCAATATTCAAGCAGGCCGCACCGCGCTGAAAGCCTTAGACATTGACCGTGGCCCTGCCGTGCAAGCCAGCCGTCACTCGCGCAAAGGTATCTTGCAGTGGCAAATCACCGTTCGGCCAGATGGGCAACGTTTGTTTGATGGGACATTGCCGACGCTGATTCAATGGGGCAAGCCCGATGCGGCAGAACCTTTGCGCTTGCACCCCAGAAACAGCTTGCCGCGCTCAGGCGTGAGTTTGCAAAGTGTGGTGGTGACGCACCCCACGGCAACCAAACTGCAAGCGGCCTACGCAGCGATCGGCTTGACGGGCGTGACCTTAGAGACGGGGCCTGCCAACCTTTGCGTGACGCTGAAAACGCCTAAAGGCCTTGTCACGTTGAACAGCCAAGGGATCTGAATCTCATCCAGCCAGTCACCTGCTGCCTAGGTGACTGGCTGTCTTGCCTGTGACTGCAGGGACGTTTTCTGCGCACCACAATTCAGCCATGAGCAACCTCTACCTTGTACGCCACGGCCAGGCTTCGTTTGGTGCGGAAGATTACGACAACCTGAGTGAACTAGGTCACCAACAGGCGCTGCGTTTGGGCGAGTACTTCCAGCAAAAAAACCTCCAGTTCGACGCGGTGATGATGGGCTCGCTCAAACGTCATGCGCAAACTTATGCCGGTATCGCCCAAGGCGCCGGGTTGAACCATCAACCGTTGGTGTGGGAAGGCTTGAACGAGTATGACGGTGACGCCGTCATAGCCGCGATTCACCCGCACATATTAGAAAAACCTGACTCACCCGAGAAATACCGCCACCACTTCAGGCTGCTCAAAGACGGCCTGACGCAATGGATGAATGGCGTCATCAGCCCCCAAGGCATGCCGACTTACGACGCGTTCCAACAAGGTGTGGTCAGTGCCTTGGAGCATGTGCGAAAAACCCATACCGGCAACGTGTTGATTGTCTCTAGCGGTGGGCCGATTTCAACCGCTGTGGGGCATATTTTGGGGACGACACCAGAGAAGACGATTGAGCTGAACTTTAGAATCCGCAACAGCTCGGTGACTGAGTTTGCCTACACCCCCAAGCGACACATGCTGGTGACCTACAACACCCTGCCGCATTTAGAAGAGCTGCCGGATTGGGTGACGTACGCTTAAACCTGATCAGTCTGAATCGCTAGATGACATTTGATTGACCAAGGTCGAGAGCGGCAATTGGTCAATTTCTTGCAGTAGCAAGGCAAGCTGCAAGCCCGCGGTATCCACCAGCGCTTGGCCTTTTTCGGCGGTCGCCGCCGCTGCGTTGCCAACAGCTCCTTCGGTGTTGTAGTCTTGCATTTGCCAACCAAATTTAGCACTTTTTCCATTGCCCAGAATCGGGAAAAGCTGAGCACGTGTTTGGCTGGTGGAGGTGAAATTTTGTGCCTTGTTCATCCAGACGCTGTCGGGTCTGAGTGCCAGCATCATCGAGGTTTCCATGTCGCCCGCATGGATGCCAAAGCGGTGCTCTTCTGCGGTGAAGCGATTGGAAGCGTCGCCCAGCGGCAGGTTGTACCAGCTGGTGCTGAACACCATCAAGTCGTGGTGTGCGCGTAGCTCACGCGCCACAATATCCATCACACTGACTTGACCGCCGTGGCTGTTGAACAAGACCAGTTTTTTGATGCCTGCACGCGCCACGCAAGCCCCCAGCTCGGTCCAGACCCGAATAATGGTTTCAGGACTGTGGCTCAAGGTGCCTGGAAAACGCAGGTGCTCAGGGCTGAGCCCAACGTGTTGCGTTGGCAAAAAAAGCACCGACAGTGATTTGGGTAAATGCGGCAAACACGCTGCCACCACGCCGTCAACCAAGGTGCTGTCCACCGACAGTGGCAAATGCGGGCCGTGCTGTTCAGTGGCGGCCACGGGCAGAATCGCAATCACCTCTTGAGATGCGCCCGAGGCGATGCGTTTGGCAAACTCGTCGGTGCTGAGGTCGGCCCAAAAGCGTGTGGAGAAAGTCATGCGTCTATGTTAACCGTTTACGCCCAGTTGAGCCATGTTGCTCAGATGTTGACTTTGCCGCGCAGCGCCCATGTTCGAGCGTTTCTCAAGGGGTGGTCGGTGAGGCAACACGCCCTTTAAAACCTGCGGGTAACCGCGCGCGCCACTGGCCAAATAGTCGCTCAAGAGTGTATTTTTAACCTGCGGCTCGGGGAGCTGGCGCTGCGTGGTGAGGTAGGCATAGAGCGCATCAACCAAATTCTCTGGCGTCACGCCACTGGTTTTTTGCGATGTTTGCCAGAAC
>CBDUEA010000303.1:0-3065 GCA_965365965.1 uncultured Polaromonas sp.
GTATGGGGCTTTGGAACGGTGACACAGTCTTTGCACCCCGGGGTAGCGGTGGGAGAGAAGCTCTACGGTTACTACCCCATGGCCAGCAGCGTGGTGTTGCAACCGAGCCACTTGAACGAGCGCAGCTTCATGGATGCAGCGCCACACCGTGCTGAACTGCACAGTGTCTACAACCAATACATGCGAACCTCGCTGGACCCCTTTTACAGCGCGCAGACCGAGGACATCCAAGCCTTGATGCGCCCTCTGTTCATCACATCGTGGCTGATTGATGATTTTTTTGACGACAACCAATTCTTTGGTGCCAACACCGCTATTTTGTCCAGCGCCTCCAGTAAAACGGCCTATGGGTGTGCCTATCAACTCAAGCAACGCGAGGGTGTTGAAGTCATCGGCCTCACGTCCCCGGGCAATGTTGCGTTTTGTGAGAGTTTGGGCTGCTACCACCGTGTGTTGACTTACGAGCAGCTGGATCACATCGTTGCTCAAGCTGCCTGTGTTTACATCGATTTTGCCGGGAATGCAGACTTGCGCCGCGCCATTCACAGTCGTTTTACCGATTTAAAGTACAGCTGTTCCATTGGTGGAACGCACGTCGATCACTTGGGCAGTGGCAAAGACTTGGCGGGGCCGCGTCCTGTTTTATTTTTTGCACCGGCTCAAATCAAAAAACGCATTGGCGAATGGGGTGGCGCCGAGTTTGGCAAGCGTATGGTGCAAGCTTGGACGGGCTTTACACAAGCGGTCACGACAGCACCAGTGCCGTGGTTAACGGTTGAGCGGCACGCGGGTGCGCCAGCCGTCGCCGCTGCCTACGCCCACGTGCTCAGTGGCAAAGGCGATCCACGCGTGGGTCATATCTTGTCGCTCAGCTAAGTCGCAAGGCTTACGGTTGACGCTCGCGCAGTTCTTGGCGTAGGTTTCTCACCTCGTTACGCAACGCCGTGATTTCAAACATCAAATCGCGTTCAATTTGGCGCTCTTCCGTTTCTACAAACATCGCCGCCACAGAGGCGGTGACCAAAGAGAGCACCGCGAGCCCAAGTAAAACAACAATCACAGCAAAAAAGCGTGATGCGTGCGTGCTGGGCACAATATCGCCATAGCCCACGGTCGCTGCGGTGGTGAAAGCGAGCCACAGGCCGTCAGTGAAGGTGTGCGCACGGGGCTCGATGATCCAAAACCCGACACCACCCAAGCCCAAAATCAGCAGGCAAAGAACGAGCGAATAGACCAAACCGCGCCGTGTAATGAGTCGTTTACGTTCTTGCCATTTCTTCATGAAGATACTGTACTCGGTATGTAACGCTAAAAATTGACTATCATCAATCGCAAGTGCGGAAATAAGTTGCAAACTGACTGTCAGCAGATTTTGGCATGATGTTGGGTCACATCTATAAGCGAGCTGGGGACACTATGAAATTGGCGATACTTTCAGACATTCATGCCAATATTCAAGCGTTAGACGCTTGTCTTGCGCACGCGCACGAACATGGCGCCCAGCAATTTGCTTTTCTAGGTGATTTGGTGGGCTATGGCGCCGACCCAGTGGCCGTTGTCGAGCGTGTGCAAGCCTTGGCGGCACAGGGTGCGTGGTTGATCAAGGGTAACCATGATGCCATGGCGGTTGCGCCACCAATTCAGGCCAGCAGTGTGGGTGAAAGCACAGCAGCGTGGACGCATGCGCAGTTGACGCCCAGCCAACGTGCGTTTTTAGACGCCTTGCCGATGCTCAGCCAACAAGGCTCCATGCTCTTGGTTCATGCCAGTGTGGACGGCCCTGAATTGTGGCGCTACGTGAGTGACGAGCGCGCTGCGGGCGCCAGTTTAGATGCAGCGGCGTCCATGCCGGACGTGCGCTACGTTTTTGGTGGCCATGTACACCAACAAACGCTGTATTACCGAGGCTCGGGCACAGGTTTGATGGCCTTCAAACCCACCCCCGGTGTGGCCGTTCCCTTACCTAAGCATCGACATTGGTTGGCCACGGTCGGCTCGGTTGGGCAACCGCGTGACGGCAACACGCAGGCGATGTACGCGATGTTTGACGTGCTTAAAGCGCAGCTAACTTTTCACCGTATTGCCTATGACTACGCCGCAGCAGCGTCGGCCATTCGTCAAGCAGGACTACCTGCATTTTTTGCAGACAGATTGGAAACAGGACGATGAAGCTATTAGAGCCCGGCGCACAGTTGGACGGTTTTACGATTGAAGAGTGCATTCACTCGGGCGGCATGGCGCATATTTACCGCGTACGTTACACCGAAGGCGCGCGCGACCCGGGCTTTCCATTAGCGATGAAAATTCCGCGCATGACGGCGGGTGACGGCGCAGAGAACATCGTTAGTTTTGAAGTTGAGCATCAAATTTTGCAAGTGTTAACGGGGTCGCATGTGCCACGCTTTGTGGCAGCGGGCGACTTAGAGCATGTGCCGTATTTGGTGATGGAGTACGTCACAGGCCAAACCCTGCAGCATTGGGTGGACCGCGCCGAGCCTCCAAGCGTTGATGAAATTGCGCAACTCGGTGCGGCGACGGCGGTGGCCGCACACAGCCTGCATCAGCAAAATGCGGTTCATTTGGATTTGAAGCCCGCCAATGTGTTGATCAAACCAGACGGAAACGCGGTTCTGTTGGATTTTGGTTTGTCTTGGCATGCCCATTACCCTGACCTATTGGCTGAGCAGTTGCGCAAAGCGGTTGGTTCGCCAGCTTGGATTGCGCCCGAGCAAATCGTGGGGGTCCGTGGCGACCCACGCAGTGACATTTATGCAATGGGCGTCATGCTGTACGAGTTAGCCACAGGCCAGTTGCCTTTTGGTGAGCCTCGCACGGCAGGGGGCATCCGCCAGCGCTTGTGGATGGACCCACCGCCACCGCGCAAATTGCGGCCCCAGCTGCCCGAATGGTTGCAAGAAATCATCTTGCGCTGTTTAGAGCCGGAGGCGGCTAAACGCTACCCGTCCGCAGCGCATCTGGCGTTTGATTTGCGGCACCCTGACCAAGTTGCCATCACGGCGCGGGGCCAGAAAACGCAAGGGACAGGTTTTAAGACGCACTTTAAA
>CBDUEA010000304.1:0-3057 GCA_965365965.1 uncultured Polaromonas sp.
TTTAGCTATGTATTTAATAGCAATTTAATAAATAAATATATCTGCTACAGCGAAAAATAGCCTATAAAACGCATAAAAACCACGTCAAGTCACCTTGAGCGTGGTTTTGTTGTTTCTGTCGCTGTCAAAGCGCCATTTGAACCTTTAATGCAAGGCTTTAAAGCGCATGCGCTTCGGTTTGGCACCCTCTTCACCCAAACGACGCTTCTTGTCAGCTTCGTACTCTTGGTAGTTACCGTTGTAGAAGACCCATTGGCTGTCGCCTTCGCAGGCCAAGATGTGGGTGGCAATACGGTCTAGGAACCAACGGTCATGGCTGATGACCATGACAGAGCCGGCGAATTCCAATAAAGCGTCTTCCAAGGCGCGCAAAGTTTCGACATCAAGGTCGTTGGATGGTTCGTCCAGCATCAAGACGTTGCCGCCTGCGATCAGCGTTTTGGCGAGGTGTAGACGACCGCGCTCACCGCCAGACAGCGTACCAACACGTTTTTGTTGGTCTGCACCGTTGAAGTTGAAGCGTCCACAGTAGGCACGGCTTGGCATTTGGAACTTGCCAACGGTCAAAATATCGAGACCGCCGGAGACGTCCTCCCACACAGTTTTGGCGTTCTCCAAATCGTCACGGTGCTGGTCCACAAAGGCCATGTGCACGGTTTTACCGATTTTAACCTCACCACTGTCTGGTTGCTCCTTGCCTGCAATCAGCTTGAACAGGGTTGATTTACCAGCACCGTTGGGGCCGATGATACCGACAATCGCTCCAGCTGGCACTTTGAAGCTCAGGTTGTCGATCAACACACGCTCACCAAACGATTTCGTGACGTTGACGAACTCAATGACTTCATTTCCCAAGCGCTCGGCCACAGGGATGAAAATCTCTTGTGTCTCGTTGCGCGACTGGTATTCAAAGTCTGACAATTCCTCAAAGCGCGCCAGACGTGATTTACTCTTGGCTTGACGTGCTTTGGGGTTTTGGCGGGACCATTCCAGTTCTTTCTTCAGCGCTTTGGCACGCGCTTCTTCGCCCTTTTGCTCTTGCGCCAAACGTTCGCCTTTTTGCTCCAACCACGTGCTGTAGTTGCCCTTCCATGGGATGCCGCTGCCACGGTCCATCTCCAAAATCCATTCAGCGGCGTTGTCTAGGAAGTAGCGATCATGGGTGATAGCGACCACGGTTCCCGAATAACGCTGCAAAAACTGCTCCAACCAATCGACCGATTCGGCATCCAAATGGTTGGTTGGCTCGTCGAGCAGCAACATTTCTGGCTTAGACAGCAACAAGCTGCACAGCGCAACTCGGCGCTTTTCACCACCCGACAAAACGCCAACGATGGCGTCCCACGGCGGCAAACGGAGTGCGTCTGCTGCAATCTCAAGTTGGTGCTCACTGTCAGTACCTGCGGTGCTGATGATGGCTTCCAGCTTGGCTTGCTCGGCTGCGAGGGCGTCAAAGTCGGCATCCTCCTCTCCGTACGCAATGTAGACTTCTTCCAAACGCGCTTTGGCGGCAAACAGCTCACCCATACCGGCTTCTACAGCTTGGCGCACGGTGTGCTCATTGTTCAGGACAGGCTCTTGCGGCAAATAGCCGATCTGAAGGCCTGGCATCGGAGTCGCCTCGCCCTCAATGTCCTTGTCCAGACCGGCCATGATTTTGAGTAAAGTGGATTTACCGGAACCGTTGGTGCCTAAAACACCAATCTTGGCGCCCGGAAAGAAACTAAGTGAAATGTCTTTGAGAATTTGACGTTTGGGCGGCACGATTTTGCCGACCTTGTTCATGGTGTATACGTATTGAGCCATTTTTATGCAGTACTAGAAACTAACTAATAAATAGAAGGTGTAAATCAACCCTCTATTATCGCCTGTATCACCGCTTACAGGGAAAATGGCAAACTAGCGGCATAATTTAACTTTTTTTAGATTCAACACAGCATTAGCTTAACTGCGCACAAACAAAGTCACCAGCGGCTTGTCGCCCACTTGCCGGCTCCAGTGGCCGTGAACTTTGGCGTCAAAGCTTGCGCCAACAGGCAGCACATCGTCCGAATAAAAAGACTCGCCAGGTGCAAAAACGCGCGATGAACCGTCTTGCAGACCAATTTCCATCGAGCCACTCAGAATAAACACCCATTGTGGCGTGCCCGTGCAATGAAACTGGCTGCGAAAACCTACTGGACTGTGACGCAATTGGTAACCACCAGAAGGGTGTAGCGCGGACAACATCGATTGTGGCGTGCCTTCAGTCAATGGCAGCGCCTCTTCTCGGAATTTAGCTACACCGTCTGTATCCGTGAACAACATAACTTGGGTGAATGTGGTCATAGCTACAAAGTAAATGTAGAAATAAGTGCTGATCTACGCTGTAAGCGCATCGTCAAAAGCAATCAACACTTTGAGAGATTGACTTTTATCGCAAGCTAATTTGAAAGCTTCAACCGCTGAATCAAACGGCAAGATGCTGGTAATCACAGGTTTCACGTCAATCAGACCTTTGTTCAAATAGGCCACAGCATTGGCAAATTCGGCATGAAAACGGAAGGTTCCGCGCAAGTCAATTTCACGAGACACAATTTGGTTCATTGGCAAGGTCATCTCGCCACCCAAACCAACTGCAACGATGACGCCTTGTGGCGCCATCACGTCCAAGCCTGCTTTGAGAGCACGCTCATTGCCTGAGCATTCAAACATCGCGCCAAATTGGCCTTTGTCTACCATGTATTTGTCCAAGCCCAGCGGGTTGGTGGCGAGGTTGATAGTTTCGTCTGCACCCATTTTTCGAGCACACTTCAGCGGCATCTCGGCCACATCAGCTGCGACAATACGCGCCGCACCAGCACGACGCAAACCACCAATCAGCAGCGAACCAATCGGACCGCAACCCGTCACCAGTACCGTTTTACCAAATACACCGCCAGCGCGGTTGATGGCATGCAGGCCCACGCTCAAAGGCTCACACAGCGCTGCTTCAGACAGTGTCACGCTGTCTGCAAGCGCATGAAGTTGATGCTGTTCCACAATCAGCGAATCCCGAAACGCGCCTTGAATGTGCGG
>CBDUEA010000305.1:0-3053 GCA_965365965.1 uncultured Polaromonas sp.
CTGCCTGCGCCAGTATTCAGAACGTGCTGACGCGTTCTTAAAAGGTGATTTTACCTGATTTTAGGATGATATTTGCCTGTATCCGGTGTATTTATTCAATAGCATGCTATTATATTTATAGTAAATATGAATATGAAGCAAGCGATTAAAGTACTAATTCAGCGATGATTTGTCTAGGATTGAAGGCGTTTTACCGTTGCCAAGCTTGCGGTACATGGTGGCGCGGCTGATACCTAAAGCGCGGGCCGCTTGGGCCACATTGCCCCGCGCTTGAATGATGGCTTTGTTGATGACCTCAGCCTCCAAGTCACGCAGTCCAAAACCAGCCGTACCGCTGGCGCTTTGTGAAGCGGGGCGCAATGAAACCGTATGACCTTCGTTTTCTGGCAGTTGCACCATGCTGATGAGACGCAAACCTGACCACAGCGGTGCTTCAATGACCGCTTGGCTGCGTCGTGAGGCGTCAAACAACATGCTGAAAGGGACAGCAAAAAGATCGCTACAGTGCAGGCTGCTGTGGGCTAGATCCATCAGCTGCGGCACCATCGCACGGGCATGGTGGTTGGCACCGAGCACGCCACCGTCGGTGTCGAGGGTGATCAAGCCATCCGTGTCCTCACCCAGCGCTTGACCCGGCCAGTTGATGCGCAGCAGCAAACGGTGCTTTTGCCGCAACAGGAGGGCGTTTTCAATGGTGCGCGCAGACTGGGCGGTGAGGTGTTTGAGTTCAGGCCGCTCTGGAACGTGGATACCGGTCAAATCCAGCATCCCAATGCAGCGGCCGTCTGGACCAAACAGGGGTGAGCCGGCGCAGCTGAAGGCCGCATTGTCATTGAAAAAATGCTCACCACGGTGCATCCACACACTGTGTTGCTCGTGCAAAGCAGCGCCAATGGCTGAAGTGCCGATCGTTTTCTCGGACAAATCAACGCCGATGCGGGTGATCAAACTGGCGCGTTTGTCGGTTTGGTCAATCGGGCCGTTAACGTCAATCACAAAGCCATCACGGTTGGTCAAAATGGCAAAGTAATGGGTGTTGGCAATGGCGCGACCCAGTTTGTCGAGGATGGGTTTGGCGGCACGCAGCAAGTCGTGGTTTTCAATTTCCAGACGCTGCATGGCCTGCGATGTAATTTGCGCAAATTCGACGGCGTTGTGTGGCTGATGGCCTGCCGATAAACAGCGCTGCCATGAACGCTCTATCCAAGCTTCTACCTGGCCAGTTGACAATGCATGACCTTGCTCAAACACAGTTTGTCGAGCCAGTTCAATGCGGTCAAGCCGAGTGGTACGAATAGTCATTATTTGATTCTAGTGAATAGGCGTCTCTATGTTGAAATACACTTCAATTTACGGGTATAGAGAAAACTAATCAATTGCTACTTGATCAAATAAAAACGTGATTTATTTAACAAATAAAGTTCAATACTTGATTAAATGTTATCTAAAGTACTACAATTAAAATTTTAAAGCTTAGTAGAATTGGGTAATATTTACATTGCTTTTTTTTAGAACTATTTTTAAATGAACTCGCACTATTAATGATTAAGTACGGTGACTCTCATGAATGAAGACCAAACGCAAAATTTTCGCAGACTTGCCCTCGCGGCGTGGATCAAAGCCAATGGCGGCGCACGGCAAGCCTGTGTCAAAAAAGGGCTAGGAAAGAGTGTTGAGAGTCATATTTCACAAATTTTGCGAGGTTACAGTTTTGGCGCACGCGCCGCCCGTAATTTAGAAGACAAGCTGGGTATGCCGCACCGCTTGTTGGACCAAGTGCCTTTTGGTATGGACGATAGCGTGCCGACGGATCCATCATTGAACGTGGCGCACAACCAGCATTTGGTGAGCTTGACCAGCGGCTTCCAAGCCGGTTCTGAAACCATCCATATTCCGCAGTATCGTGTCAACGGCTTGATTAACAAAGAAGGTGCGAGCAGGGCCTATTCTGGCAATGGAACGCGTTTGTTGTTGCGCGACCAGCCCGGTCTCATCACCGACCTGCGTGTGACCAAAGAGTGGCTGACAAAAAATGTACACGGCTTTTCTAGTGCGCAAAACTTGTGTATCGTGACGGGCTTTGGCGACTCCATGCGCCCCATTTACAACCCAGGTGACCCTCTGCTGGTCGATACAGGTGTGAATGAAGTGACTTCAGACGGAATCTACTTTTTCCGGGTTGAAAGCGAAGGCTATGTGAAACGGGTTCAACGTATTCCCGGTGAAGGACTGCGGATTCTTTCCTCCAACCCCGCTTATGAGTCTTGGACCATCAAGGCAGAGATGGACTTTGAAGTGCTTGGTCGCGTGCTCAAAAGCTGGGTCAGCGAAGATTTTTGACCCTCAATAGAGCGGCTACTAAGGCATGAAATAAGCGGCTGACTTCATGCCAATGAATGTAAACAGCAACGATCCGAAGAGATGAAGTGATGCAGTCGTCAGCGCCATCATCAGTCTTCCTTGTTGCAGCATAAAGACCACCTCTGCTGAAAAGCTAGAAAAAGTGGTTAATGCACCTAAAAATCCTGTCACCAATGCCAATCGCCAAGCAGGGTCAAGATCTGGCATCGCATGAAACACTGCGACGCAGACCCCTATCAAGTAGCCGCCCATTAAATTTGCAGTTAAGGTTCCCCATGGAAAGGCTTCGGTTGCAAACGGCGTGGGATTCAACCAAAGCCCCAGTTGCCAACGAGCCAGAGCGCCAAAAGAAGCGCCAATACAGATAGCAAAAACTGAAAACATAGGTTTTGTTGAATCGAGCTTGTTAAACGGCGTCTGGCTTTGAGTTGATAGGCTACGCGAAGTAAGCCGCTGATGCTGATTCTAACTAGCTAATTTTGATATGAAACGATCAGACCGACATTAAAAAAACCCGCATGAAGCGGGTTTTTTTAATGGGGCAGTGCGAACCACCCCGTCAGTAATTTTGTAATTACTTCTTAGCAGGCTCTGCGGCTTTAGCAGCATCAGCTTTAGCGGCATCTTTTGCTGCTGGCTTAGCATCAGCTGCTGGTTTGGCAGACTTAGCAGCTTTTGCATCAGCTTTGGCT
>CBDUEA010000306.1:0-3032 GCA_965365965.1 uncultured Polaromonas sp.
TGTTTTTACCCTATTTTTGACGGTAGACGGCGTATTAATTCAATAGTTAGCTATAAAATATATAGCAATTTAAGTTTTCCGCGCCAGCTGCTTACTTTTTACGGCCATAGCGCGCCGTGAACTTGGCTTTGCCCAGTGCATTGGCGTTCACCATGTAACCTGTCAGCGAGGCGGTGGCGTTGGCGGGTAGTTCCAGTTTCTCCACCTTCAGTGCATAGACGGTGAAGTTGTAATGGTGCGGTTTGTCGCCCACGGGCGGACAGGGTCCGCCATAGCTGGGGGAGCCAAAATCAGAATTGATTTGACGCGCACCAGCGGGTAATTTACTGCCATCGGCAGCGCCGGCATCTTGCACCAAGCCTGTCGCTGTGGCAGGAATATCCACCACCAACCAGTGCCAGAAGCCCGCTCCACCTGTAGGCGCGTCTGGGTCATGTACAAAGACGGCAAAGCTCTTGGTGTCTTTGGGTGGATTCTTCCACGCCACAGAAGGCGAAACATTATCACCCTCGCAGCCAAAGCCTTTGAACACATACTTATTAGCGATGGTTTTGCCTGCAGGGGTATCGGTACTGCCGGCCGTAAAGGTCAATGTGCGCGCGTGGAGGGGTGTGATGAGACTCGCTGTGACGAGCAGACTGGCGCCAGCGGTCAAGGCTATTTGCTTCAACATCATGATTCCTTTAAAAAAACAGTTAAAAATCAAGCGAGTCATTGAATCAACTTCATCACCAATATAACAGTTATAGGCTTTTATGTGCTTGTTGCCAACCCAACAAATCGCTGCCTAGACCGAACAAAATACCCATACGAAACGATGCAGCAGAGTAAAAAGACGCCAAACGCCGCTTGAAAAGCCACAAGCTCTTCCCAACCCAGCGCTTTGAAGCCGTCAATCAAGAGGCCGATGCCCCACTGCACCACGAAAACGCCCACAAAAATCACCAAGTTAAACGCGGACAGCGCACGCCCCGCCAACGCGGGCGGAAAAGCCATGCCGATGGCCGGTTGCGCTAAGGCAACAAAGGTGCAGCTGACGCAATAAGCAGCCCACAAAACCCATGAAAGGTGTGAAAAATTGCTTAAAATCTCGTTTTTAACATCAATATTGCCAATAGCCGGCGTATTTATTGAATAGTTAGCTATTATAATTATAGCTAATAGAACGAAACTTAATGGTAGGCCGCGCCTGATCAAGCTGTCGATACTGATGCCGCGCCGCACCAGCCAAGGGTTGAGCGTACCCCATAGCCAAAAAGTACAGAGCATGGCGACGTTGATCCAAAACAAGCCGGTGGCGGCCTGTTGTGGGCTGTAGCCTGCGACCTTGATCATCCACGGCGTTGCCCACAGCGTTTGTACGGCGACCAAACCGCCATAGCTGAAAAAACCCAAGGGCACCAAACTGCGGAAGTAGGGATGTGCCCAGACAGCGGCATAACCCTTATCAACTTTCTCATACTTTTTGGTGTAGATGGCTTTATTGGCTTTGCTGTCAGAGTCCATATCCGCTGATTTGGCGGCATGGGGCTCATTCTGCCAACGTGGCACGAGCAGCCAAATCGCCACAATAGATATCACCACCAAAGCAGCCAAGATCATGAAAATGCCGCGCCAGCCCCATATGGGCATCAACCATTGAACCGGCAAGGTCGAGGCCACCATACCCAAAGAGCCGGTCATCAGCATCCAAGAGTTGGCGCGTAACTGGCTGTCCAGTCCAAACCAGCGACGGTAGCCAGTGAGTGGTGCCATTAAGCAAGCACTGACGCCAGCACCGCTTAACATGCGCGCACCCAACAAGCCATAAAAACTTTGCGCTTTGGCAAATGCCACGCAACCAATCACCGCCATGCTCAAAAAACAAATAATCACCTTTTTAGGGCCAAACCGGTCTAACCAATGCCCCAAAGGCAGCTGCATAGCCGCAAAACCCAAAAAATAACCGCCAGCCAACAAACCCAAGTCACGCGCTTGTAGCCCAAACTCCAGCGTCAAGGTGGGCGACAGCGTGGCTGTGATGGCACGAATCAAGGCAGATAAGAAGTAGGCAAAGGCGAAAGCCAAGAAAACCACCACGGCATTCACCGTGGCGGTAGGAGGTGCTGAAGTGGTCTGTGGAGTCAAAACTTTAAACCTTCAAAAAACGTGATTGCAGCCTCAGTCTGGCTGCTTGCATCAGCAGCCTGTTTGCTAGGAGAGATCATCATCGCTTGGTACAACACCATTTGTGCGCCTTCTTGTTGCACAAACCACGCCGTTTGCGCGAAAGCCGCACGCCCAGTCATGTCCATTTTGACAGCAGGCGGCGCGCTACTGGCGCCAGCAATCTTGATAGCTTGTGCAACAGGCGCATTGGCGCTGCCATCGCCCATATTCGTCCATGTTGCCGCTTGCCAAGCACTTAAAACTTGCAGGGCAGCACTTGCATTTTTAAGAGGAATGCGACCGATGGTGAAGGTTGCATCACCAGCAACGCAGCCCATCAGACTGAGCTCAACCGTCATGCCAGACAAGGTTTGCTCTCGGGTCGCGCGGTCAGGCTTGCAGGGCAGCAAAGTCTGCAGTGGGCGCGCTTCATTCATGGGGTTGCCCTCTTTGTCTTCAAAACGTGCATCGCGCCAGTTCAAAGTGGGGCTGCAGGCTTGCAACACGAAAAATAAGGTGGCCAAAGTTGCCGAGGTGACTATAGTGGTGAGCATACGCATGGCTCCATTATCGTTTTACTTGAAAATAGCGACATGACTTCTACTTCACACCCCACCAAGACCCCATCCGCCCTCACTGGCATCCGTGTACTTGACCTGTCCCGCGTCTTGGCTGGGCCGTGGTGCACCCAAACTTTGGGCGATTTGGGGGCCGATATCCTGAAAATCGAACGCCCCGGTAGTGCGCCTATCGACGGAAAAACGGACGCTAAAGTTAGTGGGCAGCGCCAAACGGTAGGCGGACCCGGTGGCGACGACACCCGCAGCTGGGGGCCCCCATTTTTGAAAGACTTAGAAGGCCATGACACCTCTGAGGCTGCTTAT
>CBDUEA010000307.1:0-3027 GCA_965365965.1 uncultured Polaromonas sp.
GCGGAAAAGTGGCTGGCTGAAAAAGCGGGGTCGCCAGTGATTTGGTGGGGTTGGAGAAACAAGCGTTGGGCGGGGTCGGCTATTTGGGGCGAGCCGAGCGCGGCGATCATGTCATTCCCGCCGGCAGAGAGCAAAATCCCGTCCCACGCGCGCCACTGTACCCCAGCCAGCAGGGCGTTGAAGGCATGTTCATTGACTTGGTCGACCATACGTCTCAAGGTGGAGCCGCTGCGGGCGCAGTTGACGGCGCAGTTGCTCTGGGGAAAGGTCATCTCAAACAGCAAGTTTGAGTTTTTCGCTAAGTTGAGTGCTCCCGTGGCAAACCAGGAGTCGCCTTGTGCCAGCAAGCGGTAGCGGTAGGGCGACAAATCAGCCGCGTTGTCGCTGCTACTGAGCACGTCGTCGGGTCGGAACACGGTGATGCTCTCAGTCTAGCGACGCTATGAGCTGGCGGCAATTGCTTTGGGTGGGGATTATTCCCTTACCCGGTAATATTCATACACAAACCAACATACATCTGCTAACATTTCTTAACATGTAGTACTTAACAACTCATAAAGGGTGAAAGTGTATGAATAAGTTCGCCACACAGTTGTTGTCAACCCTTGCACTCATATTTGCATTGTTGGCGGTACCTCATCAAACAGTGCTGGCAGAAAACTTGGTCCAAACTCCGCCTGCATCTATCCATCCTTGGCAGGCGGCGGTGTCCAGCTCTAAAAGCGAGGCTTATTTCACCAATTTGAAGGATGGCGACGAGGTCACGTCTCCATTTTTGGTTAAGTTTGGCCTCTCAGGCGGTTGGGGTTTGGCGCCCATCAGCAAACCGATCAACGGCAAAACCGGTCACCACCATTTGCTGATTGATAAAAAACTGCCGCTGAACATTGCCGAGCCCCTTCCATTTGGCGAACAATACGTGCACTTTGGCAAAGGGCAGATGGAAACGGTGCTTTCGCTGAAACCTGGCAAACATACGTTACGCTTGTTGTTGGCGAATGAAAACCACGTGCTGCACTTCATTTATAGCGAGGCGATTACCGTCAATGTGATTGCCAAAAACGAAACCATTGACCCTGTAAGTTTGCCGAAAAAAGGGATTCATCTGCTCAGCCCGAGTTCAGACGCGCACTTAAAAGGACCTTTTCGGGTGCAGTTTCATGCCTCTGGCTTCAATGTGGCGCATTTGGCGCAAAAGGAAAAAGACACGGGGCATTTTCGCCTCACGGTGATGCCACATAAAAGAGGCTACCCCGCTGTCATCGCCTATGAAAACGGCCAAACTGAAACTTGGCTGGCGCCGCCAGTGGGTCTCTACACCCTCAAACTCGATTTGATGGACAACCTCAGTCCGGGCAAAGTGTTGAGTGAGTCGGGCATGGTGGTCGTGGCGGTTGAGTAAAATTTAACTTTCTTTAGTCGGCGAGCAATCCGCCATCTTTTTCTCAAAATTTAGCATGAAAAAATCTTCCTTGAGTGGCTTGGGCAGCCTTGCCAGTTTGAGTGGTCTGAGCGATTTGGTGGTCAGCGCCGATCCTGCAAAAGTAGCCAAACTTAACCCTGTACTGCGCACACCAGTTGCCGAAGTGCGCGTCTCGCGCGAAACGAAAGGGCGTGGCGGTAAGGCGGTAACTTTGGTGAAGGGCGTGCCGTTGGGCGAGGAAGCACTCAACACCCTGGGTAAAAAACTGAAAACGGCATGTGGCAGCGGCGGCACCCTCAAAGAGGGTGTTCTTGAAGTGCAGGGCGACCATTGTGAGCGGGTGGTGGAACTGCTCAAAGCACATGTCGCCGCAGACGCTACGCTCAATTGGAACGTCAAGCGCGCGGGTGGGTAAACCCGCGCACATGATGGCCTGCATCACAACATTTGATTGGATGTACCGGGATGGGCCCGGTCACAATGAAATCAAGTTATAAACGAAGCGATCCTCTATGAATAAATCCACCCACATCATTGCTATTCGCCATGGCGAAACCGATTGGAACAATTCTGGCCACTATCAAGGTCAAGAAGATATCGAGCTCAACGCAGTAGGCAGGGCGCAGGCCAAGCGCATTGCCGATGCTTTGGTCGATACGCCCCTCGCTGCGATATATACCAGTGATCTGGCACGTGCTCACCAAACAGCCTCTGCTATTGCAGCGACGCATACTGCCCCATTGTTGGTTGACCCAGGTCTGCGTGAGCAACATTTTGGTGTGTTTCAGGGCTTAACAGGTGCAGAAATTGCCCAGCGGTCACCGGAAGCCAGTGCACGTTGGCATCGCCGTGAGGCAGACTTTGGCCCAGAAGGCGGCGAAACGCGCAGAGAATTTAGCCAGCGCTGCATAGGTGCGATGGCGAAAATTGCACGCAAGCATGCAGGCCAATGTATTGTCATTGTTTGCCACGGCGGCGTCTTGGATTGTTTGTACCGAGCCGCCGCAGGATTGCTGCTGGATACGCCGAGGACTTGGCCTTTAGACAATGCGGCCATGAGTCACTTGAATTATGGTCAAGAAGGTTTTAGTTTGCTGGAATGGGGTAATGTGTCTCACCTTGACAAAAAATCACAGGATGAAGTGACTGATTTTTTCCCAGCCCCTTGATACTTATTCTTATCATTCAAATTTATAAAAGGAGACTCTCATGGCATTTAAACCAAATTACCGCACCTTGACCCTCGCACTCTCGCTAGTGGGCTGCATGACAACGCAAGCGCTGGCCGGTACGGTGACCGTGGTGACGTCCTTTCCCAAGGAATTGACGCAAGCTTACAAAGTGGCTTTTGAAAAAGCCAACCCCACCATCAAGCTTGAGATCTTGAATAAAAATACTGTTCAAGGTATTGCCTATATTCGTGAGCTGCCAGCGGGACAACGCCCTGATGTTTTTTGGGCCTCAGCACCCGATGCTTTTGAGGTGATGGCTGGTCAAAATCAGTTGGAAAATATTGCCAGTTTGGCCAACAAAGATGTACCTGCCAAGGTGGGCAATTACCCCATCAACAACCCCAAAGGGCTGTACTTAGGTCAGGCACTGGC
>CBDUEA010000308.1:0-3025 GCA_965365965.1 uncultured Polaromonas sp.
ACACCAAAGCGCCCACATGACCCAGCTCCACCACCCACGCCAATTCGACCTGATTGCCTTTGACTGGGATGGCACCTTGTTTGACTCCACCGCCATCATCACCCGCAGCATCCAAGCGGCGGTGGTGGATGTGGGCGGTGCCAAACCAACCGATCAAGCCGCCTCTTACGTCATTGGTATGGGCTTGATGCAAGCGCTGGCGCATGCCGCACCCGATGTTTCGCCCGAGAAATACCCGGAACTGGGGCTGCGTTACCGCCACCATTACAACCAACATGCCAACGACATCAATTTTTTTCAGGGTGTGGTGGACATGCTGCAAACCCTCAAAACGCGCAACCATGTGCTGACCGTGGCGACCGGGAAAAGTCGACGTGGCCTAGACGATGCGTTGCAAGCGGTTGAATTAAAAGGACTTTTTCAGGGCTCGCGAACGGCAGACCAAACGGCGGGTAAGCCGCATCCACAAATGTTGCATGAGTTGATGGAGGAGTTCAGCATCCCACCCGAACGCACTTTGATGATTGGTGACACCACGCATGACCTGCAAATGGCCGTCAACGCCCAATGCGCCAGCGTGGGCGTGAGCTACGGCGCGCATGACAGCAGCGCATTTGAGCCACTCAAACCGCTGTACATCGCCCATTCAGTGGCGCAATTGCAGGCTTGGCTGCTGCAGCATGGCTAGCGCATGGTTAAGTGGTTGAAAGCTCAAAAACGACCCAAAAAGCATGTTGAAACGTTAAAATACCCAAATTTAGACCTAAAAATGGCTATAGCCGGCGTATTTGTTCAATAGTTAGCTATAGATTAAATATTTATTTAAATTGCCTATAACCCATCAACCATGTCTGAAATGTCTCTCATGCCCTTGTGCAACGTCGCCGATTTGCTAGAAGGCGGGCTGGCCGTGCCGTTTGATGTGGTCTATGCAGGGCAAACCTGCCGGGCTTTTGCGGTACGGTTTGAGGGCGTGGCGCAGGCCTACCTGAACCGCTGCTCACATGTGGCGATGGAGCTTGATTTTCAACCCAACCGCGTGTTTGATAGCAGTGGGCGCTGGCTGATGTGCGCCACCCACGGTGCCGAGTACCACCCCACAACGGGAGATTGCGTCGGCGGGCCGTGCCGAGGTGGCTTGGTCAAAATAGCCTTGAGCGAAGAGTGCGGTGTCGTTCACTGGCATACTGCCTATAACTTAACCCCTCTTGAATTTTGATTCACGACCCGATATGACCGATCCATTATTTCCTGCAAACACTGAGCCAACCTCCGCAGTTCCAGCTTCAGCCAACACTAGCAACTGGGAGCGCAGCACCCTTGAAAAATTAGCGGCATCTTTTCTGGCAGAGCAAAAATCGGCACGTCGCTGGCGCAATTTCATCCGCTTGGCTTGGTTGATGTTTTTTGTGTTGATGGTTTGGGGCTTGATGTCGCAATCCAAATCATCCAGCGACAGCATGTCACCGCACACGGCTGTGGTTGAAATCAAAGGTGAAATTTCCTCGGGCGGTGAAGCC
Organism: uncultured Polaromonas sp.; assembly: GCA_965365965.1. Lineage (GTDB taxonomy): Bacteria > Pseudomonadota > Gammaproteobacteria > Burkholderiales > Burkholderiaceae_C > Aalborgiella. The sequence goes on from CBDUEA010000308.1 coordinate 1,521, forward strand.
AATTCGGAGCAAATCGTCGCCGCCTTGCGCGCTGCTTTTGAAGACAAAGGCGCCAAAGCTGTGGCGTTGTTGATCAACTCTCCAGGCGGTAGCCCAGTGCAGGCCGGCATCATCAACGACGAAATCACCCGGCTCAAACTCTTGCACAAAAAGCCAATTTATGCCGTCGTTGAAGAAACCTGCGCCTCGGCAGCGTATTACATCGCGGTCGCTACTGACCAAATTTACGTCGACAAAGCCAGCATTGTGGGCAGTATTGGTGTCTTGATGGACGGTTTTGGCTTTACCGGTTTGATGGAAAAGCTGGGGATTGAGCGCCGTTTGATGACGGCTGGCGAGAATAAAGGTTTTTTAGACCCTTTTAGCCCACAAACTGAAAAACACCGCGCTTACACCCAAAATATGTTGAATCAAATTCATCAACAGTTCATCGCTGTCGTCAAAAAAGGCCGTGGTGCGCGTTTGAAAGAAACGCCAGACACCTTCACCGGTTTGTTCTGGAGTGGTGAGCAAGCGGTTGAGTTGGGTTTGGCCGACAAATTGGGCACTTTGGACTATGTGGCGCGTGAAGTGGTTAAAGCGCCCGATTTGATTGACTACACCCGCAGAGACAATGTCGCTGAAAAACTGGCCAAACGCTTTGGCGCTTCCATTGGCGAAGGCGCAGTTAAAGCCTTGAAAGCACTACCAGCTATTCAGTAAGCAGCCCCGTCGCCACGCTGGGGTAACGCAAGCGCAGCTTCAGTTCGTCCTTCATGCGGCGGTTGTCCATTTGGCGCGACTCGCTCATGAAGCTCAGCAGCATCAGCGGCAACTGGTCATGCGCCATGTTGCGGGGCACGCGTGGCGGTTTGGGTAGGCCGTACATGTCGGCAGCCAAGTCGAAATAATCACCCATCAGCATTTGGCTGTCGTCGCTGACGTTGTAGACCCGCTGTGGTTTGCCACGCCACAAGGCGGCAATGCAGGCGCGGGCTAAATCATCGGCATGGATGTGGTTGGTGTACACATCGTCTTGTTTTTGCAGCACGGGCGTGCCTTTGAGCAAGCGCTCACGCGGCGTGCCATTGACGCGGTCCGGGGCATAAATGCCCGGAATGCGCAAAATAGCGCTGCGTACTGAGGCGGATCGGCCAAAAAAGCGCACGGATTTTTCTGCGCTGACCCGCTTGAGCGCACGTTGCGTGCGGGCCGCTGTTCTCAAAGACTCATGCGCTCCAGCCCCCTTCAAATCGCCATAGACACCGCTGGTCGAGCCGTAAACCAAAGCTTGTGGCTTGGTGCGCAGGCGCAGCGCCCGCGTCAACGCTACGGTGCGGCCGTCCACCCAGCCTTCAGAGGGCGGTGGCGCTAGATGCAGCACGTAGTGAGCCAAACCGGCCAACCTTGCCAAAGTGCGCGCATCGTCTAAATTGCCCAATAGCGGCAGTGTATTTAGGCTGCGCAGCTTTGCCATTCGGTCGATTGATGAGGTGAGGGCGATGACTTGCAAGCGCGGGGCTAAA
>CBDUEA010000309.1:0-3025 GCA_965365965.1 uncultured Polaromonas sp.
TTTTTCAACCGTGGGGCGCTCAATGAACTGGCGCTGAAAGAAGACCCCCTGCAGACGCATCGCCCGGTGCGCGCCACTGAGCCTGATTCGGTAGCACTCATTGAATTGGTCAGCCCGCATTTTTGACACGGTGCCGTAAGCAGAAAGCAACTTACCCAAACCGCCCCATGTGGTGACGTTTTGAGCAATGACCTCCTTTTGCAGCGTCAATTCAAAAGCGGATTTCTGCTGATTAAAGGTGCCCAGCGCATCGGGCCGGTGCCCGGTGTACCGCGCCAAAATATCGACAGCATCTTTTGGCGCAATCTTTGGGTTGTCCTTCGGACTGGACAGACCGTGCCGGACATTGAATGACTCCTGCCAAGCATCAATGTATTTGAGGTTATCTGACGGATGGCCAAGGAAGCCCAGTGGTGCAATGGCTTGGCCAGTGAGCAGGTCATGCTTGCCAAGGCCAATATGAATGTGCGTCAAGCGCACCACCCTGGCCCCTGTTTCCGAATTCGTATAGCTGGTAATTCGTGGACGGTGCGCCTCGGCGTAAAACGCGATCCGGTGCCGGTCTTCTTGTGGCCACGCCGCCAGGGCGTGCTCACGAAACTCCGCCACCGCCAACTGAAGAACCTCATCTGACACGTGATCCTCAGAGAACGAGAGCGTGATGTGGTCATATTTGTAGCCGTCAGCGTCCCCTGCCGAGGTCGCCACCTCAAACACATCGAGATCACCCGCCAGGGCAATTCGCTGATCCAGTTGGTCACGGTGCTGATCGCGGCCTTTCTTTTGCCCATGCTCCAGGTAGAGTTTGAAGCCCCCTTTGCCACTGCTGATCTCAACGATCATGGTTTGAACCCTGGCGTTTGGTCCAACATGAAGTGGTTGAGCTGCTGGAGTTGGTCAAGGATGGCCACATAGGTGCGTTCTGAAACTTGACCCGTCAGGTATTCACTGTTGGCACGGTGTGCGAGTTGATTCACGTTGTTGGATGCCTTTTGCAGCAGAAAGACCGCACGCCTGGTATCGCTTGATGCCACCGGCCTTGCCACGACCTGTGTGGTGTTGCAAAGAACGTGCTCCCGGAAAAATTCCGACTGGTTCAAACCAGATGCGGAAAACTTCCGCTTGTATTTGAGGAAATCTCCATCCGTCAGGCGGAATGCCACCGTGTGGTTCAACTTCTCGTCCTCCGATTTGACCGGTCTTGCCATGCGTTTTTTCTCAGTGATTTCGAGTGAGCATCGCCCGCGTCCAGCCATCGGCTGGTCCCTGGCGAAGCGTCTCCGTATGGAGGCGTGCAGCGCTGGGGGTCAAGGGGGCATCCCCCTTGGCACGTGCCGTGGTTGCAGAAAACTTTGCCGACGGCAATGGTTTTTGCAAACACGGCTGTCGTGCCTGCTGCCAACTCTGCGCATCTTTGAGTGCTTTTTTCATAGATCCAATCCGCTAATTACGGTTACTTATGGTTGTTTACTAGTTGTTTTTAATTGTTATCAACTGTATGATACAGCCAACAATACTTCCCGGTTGGGTTCATTTGCTAATGGGTATAAGGTGGTTGGACGACAGATATGATCCTGTCCAGATACACCCGAAAGGCCACCGAATGGACATCAACGAATTTATTCAGCAAGTGAAACCCCGAGCCAAGCGCTCGCAGCTTGATCCGTTTAAGTCTCAAATTTTTGAGCTGCGGGAGTTGGGCTATGCCAACGGACAGATTCGCGATTGGCTGGCCACGAATGGAATTGAGGTGACTCAGGAGTCGGTTCGCAAATTTGTAGTTACGAGGGAGAGTGCAAGTGCGCAATCAGCCAATAAAGAAAAGGCAGCTGTCGTCAGACAAAGTGATCAAGGAACCCATCAAGGGCCGGTGGCTTCTCCACCCCTTAGGGGTGGTGATAGCGACACGGATGAACCAGGCGCTGCAGCAGCCGGGTTAAGTCCCAAGCAACGGCGCGAAAAGCGTGCCGACGAGTTCATCAAGTCAGAGAACTCGGTTCTCAATAAATTAGTGAAGAAGAAAGATCCATGAAAATCGCAGTCATCAATTTCTCGGGTAATGTCGGAAAATCGACCGTAGCTCGTCACCTTCTCGTCCCTCGTTTGCGCAACGCGCAATTAATTGCCATCGAGAGCATCAACTCTGATGGTTCCCAGGATGAAGCCATACGCGGCAAGCAATTCGGACAATTACAAGAGGCAATGGCCCTCATGGAGGATGCGGTGGTTGATGTCGGCGCCTCCAATGTGGAGGACTTCATCAATCTGATGACGCAGTACAAGGGCAGCCACGAAGATTTTGATTTTTTTATCGTGCCCACCGTGTCCAAAGCCAAGCAGCAACGCGACACGATCTCCACCATTGAAGCCTTGGCCGAAATCGGCATCCCGGCCAAGAAAATTCGTCTGGTGTTCAACATGGTCGAAATGGATGAACAAGCTGAGCAGGTTTTTGGCGGTCTGTTCGAGTACCACGCGAGCGCAAAGCGCTTCACACTGAAACCTGAAGCAGTCATACACGTCAACGATATTTACGGCAAGCTCAACAGTGCCCAGCAAAGTATTGCGGATGTTCTGGCTGAACACACTGATTTTAAAGAGAAAATCAAAACGGCTCAGTCTGATCAAGAGAAGCTGAAATTTGCACAGATGCTGTCCGTTAAGCGCCTGGCGGTTGGTGTCACCGAAGAGTTGGACGCTGTTTTTAAAGCCTTGTTGAAATAAGGGGCCGCCATGTCAAACCAAACTCTCGACATATTGGTTGCCGAAATGCTCGGTGACATCGGCAAATTGCACGATCAAGTAGCTGATTTAAAGGCTGAATTGCCCCATATTTTGGGGCAGATGCAAGCCGTGATTGCGGCACAAAAGGCCAAGGCTGACGTGTTGCAGGAACCGATCCAAAGAGCCATGCAAAGCTTCATTCGGCAAGAAATAAAAGGAATTTCGGTTGCCGTCAATGAGGCGAAAGAAGCTGCCGTCTATTCATTCAGCGTAGATGTTTCGAGCGCCGTGAGAAATAAGA
>CBDUEA010000310.1:0-3022 GCA_965365965.1 uncultured Polaromonas sp.
GCCAGCATGAACAACAGCAAGCCATATTGCACACTGTTGAGAAGTTGAATAAGAAAAGTTGAGAAATCCATACCGATGCAAATATCTGGAGCAGGAAACGGAACTTAAAATACCGCTTGCCTGCTCAGCAAAGCCACTGAATTAAAACTAAAAAATTGTTTTTAAGTTTTAAGCCATCTTGCAACCAACACCTGAATCAGCCAAGGCCTTAGCCGCGACGCCGATGACTTTGTTTTCTTTGTTTTCAACAACGCGCAAGTAAATGTCCTGCACTGGGTTGTGCGATTTACTCATCGTCCACTTACCACGTGGGCTATCAATCGTGGCAGATTCCATCGCTTTGTACAAAGCCACTTTGTTATTCAAATCGCCCTTCACAGCGTTTGCACCTTGAATTAACAACAAGCCCGCGTCATAACCTTGTACGGCATAGACGTCGGGTTGCATTTTGAATGTTTTGGCATATGCCAAACGGAAGGCTTTGTTGCGTGGCGTGTCCAACGAATCGCTGTAGTGCAAGGTTGTGATGACGCCATTGGCAGCAGGTCCTGCGGCATCCAGCACGCCTTCTGTCAAAAAGCCAGAACCGTACAAAGGAATCTTACCTTGTAGCCCGGCAGCTGCGTAATCTTTCATAAATTTGGCCGCACCGCCACCAGCAAAGAAGCACGCCACAGCATCTGGCTTGAGGGCCGCAATTTCGGTCAACAGCGCTTGGAACTCAACATTGGGGAAGGGAAGCCCCAATTCTTTGATGATGGTGCCGCCAGCTGCGTTGTAGCTTTCTTTGAAGCCTTCAAAAGCTTCGTCACCTGCTGCGTATTTCCAGGTAATCCAAACCGCTTTTTTATGTCCTTTAGCAACCATTGCAGCACCCAAGGCGCGCGTCGGTTGCGAGTTACTGAAAGAGGTACGGAACACATTGGGCGCGCACAAACTGCGCGTAGCCGCATGAACACCAGCGTTCGGTATCAAAGACAGTACACCGCTGTCACGCGCTACTTTTTGAATGCCCATTTGCACGCCTGAGTGAACGGTGCCGACCAAGACATCTACCTTGTCACGTTGAACCAACTTGTTGGCGTTCTCAATACCTTTGGACGGCTCAGATTCGTCATCCACCTTAAAAAACTCCACTTCACGACCGCCTAGCTTGCCACCTTGTTCGTTCAAAGCCATGCGAAAGCCGTTTTCAATTGCCACGCCGAGCTGCGCAAACGTCCCTGTATACGGCAGCATCAATCCGACGCGTAGTTTCCCCGTTTGTGCTATGGCTTGTTTTGAGACGAGTAAACCTGCAGCACCGGTTGATGCAGCACCAATTAACACAGCACTGCGAGATAAAACTTGGCGACGAGAAGTAGAGCTAGATGTCATGGAGTCTCCTGATGAAATGGATAATTGGAACTAAATATGAATTATTGTGCATGCATGTTAAGCGCATCAGGCATTCTTTTTCCTAGGATAAACCCTAAAAAGCCGAAAACTTGGATCAAAGCAAGTGTGTTCATAAGGTGGAAATTCTAAGAATTTTTTCAAAAATTTGAATACTGAAATACCCGATGCACGGTACAACCATGTGTCAATAAAATTTTTCGGGATTCACATGTTTGACATAATATAGTTTATACCTAAAATATTTATCTATGAATATACTTTGCTTGGGCGGTGGCCCCGCCGGTCTTTACTTTGCGCTGCTGATGAAGCAGCAAAATCCTGCGCATCACATCACTGTGGTGGAGCGGAACCGACCGTTTGACACCTTCGGCTGGGGGGTGGTGTTATCAGACCAAACGTTGGCAAATTTGCAAACTGCAGATGCTGCAAGTGCGCAGCTGATTGGTGATGCCTTCAACCACTGGGATGATGTGGAAGTGTTTTTCAAGGGACGCAGCGTTCGTTCCAGCGGCCATGGTTTTTGCGGCATCGGGCGCAAAAAACTGCTCAACATTTTGCAAGACCGTTGTCTCGCCTTGGGTGTCAATTTGGTGTTTGAGACCGATGTGCAAGACGACCAAGACGCTGCCAGAAGCTACCAAGCCGACTTGATCATTGCCTGCGATGGCCTTAATAGCCGCATTCGCACCCGTTATGCCGCTACTTACCAGCCCGATATTGATACCCGGCAATGCCGCTTTGTTTGGCTAGGTACGCGCAAAAAACTAGACGCTTTCACCTTCGCTTTTGAGCAAACCGAGCATGGCTGGTTTGCGGCGCATGCGTACCAATACGATGGTGATATGTCGACTTTCATTGTCGAAACGCCCGAAGCTGTCTGGCAAGCACATGGCTTGGACAAGATGGAACAAGCTGAAGCCATCGCTTTTTGTGAGCGTTTGTTTGCCAAGCAATTGAGTGGTCATGCCTTGATCAGCAACGCGACCCACTTGCGCGGCTCTGCGATTTGGATTCGCTTTCCACGTGTGATTTGCAAAAACTGGGTGCATACCGTAGCCATTGATGGACGTGAGGTGCCAGTGGTGTTGATGGGTGATGCAGCACATACCGCCCATTTTTCGATTGGCAGCGGCACCAAGTTGGCTTTGGAAGATGCTATTGACTTGGCCAATGAATTTGCCACAGGCGCGAGCATGAAGCAAGTGCTGCACGATTACGAGGCAAGGCGCAGTGTTGAAGTCTTGAAAATCCAAAATGCCGCTCGTAATTCAACCGAGTGGTTTGAAAATGTGCAGCGTTACAGTGGTATGGAGATTGAGCAATTTGCTTATTCGCTCTTAACACGCTCACAACGTATCAGCCATGAAAACTTGCGATTACGCGATGCGACCTGGCTCGGAGGCTATGAGAGCTGGTTGGCCAAAGACTTTTTGGATGCCTATGAGGGCGTACCGCCGATGTTGCTGCCATTTAAAGTACGCGAAGTGACTTTGAAAAACCGTGTCATCGTCTCTCCGATGGCCACTTACAGCGCGGTGGATGGGGTGACACAAGACTTTCATTTGGTGCATTTGGGCGCCAGAGCCTTGGGTGGCGCCGCTTTGGTGATGGTAGAAATGACCAG
>CBDUEA010000311.1:0-3018 GCA_965365965.1 uncultured Polaromonas sp.
ATTGGCTTCGTTTTGCCGTAGGAGTGGAAACATTTCGCAATGCACGATGCCTTGACCAGCGGTGAGCCACTGCACATCGCCACCGCCAAAGCGGGCGGTGGCACCCAAAGAGTCGGAGTGATCTATCAAGCCCTTGCGCACAATCGTCACGGTTTCAAAGCCGCGGTGCGGGTGGGCGGGAAAGCCGGGCACCGTCTGGCCGTGGTACATGCTCCAACCGTCTTTGCGACCAAAGTCTTGCCCGATGTCGCGGCCCGGTAAGGAGGCGGCAGGCCCCATCTGTGCGTTGCCCTGCGGATAAGCGTCGTCATGGTAGGCGCAAAATAAAAACGGGTCTATCGTTTCCCAAGGAAAGCCAAGCGGTTTGATGTTCAGGATTGCTTTAGTAGTCATGCACAGATGCTACAAGAGATTGCTGCGCGCTGCAGCTTCACCACCTACGTAGGGTTTTGCTTGAAATGACGATCAGTTACGATTTTTATGTCTGAATTGTGCGCATCCACCATAAAAATAAAGCCAATGCTGTCGGTTTGCGCAAATAATGCAAACATATCGCCTCGATATGCTATAACTTTAATTTAATGAACAGTCACGGAGACCTTATGAACACAACGACAAAATGGCTATGCAGCGCGGCCTTGATCGGCACCTTGTCCGCATGCGGCGGCAGTATTGACGACTCCTTCTTCCAAACCGATGGCACCACGGTGGGGATTGTGTGCATCGACGGCGTAAAAATCGCGCCCAACGGCAACGAGGCCAAAGAAACGGTGACCCATTTGAAGAAATTCTATGGTGGTGATTTGAGCTCCACCTCGACGGTCTATTCAGGCATCGGCCCCAAAGCGACCTGCACGGATTACGCCGACAAGCCCAAGGCCAACATCATCATCACCAAAGACTATTACGAAAAGACGATCATTCCAGCCACACCGATGTAATTTTAGCTGCTAGCTAGGCACTATGATGGCGGCATGACTTCACGTTTGCCGCCATCAGCCATTTCTGTGCCTGCCTCTGCACCCACTCCAACGCCAGTCAAAGCTCCCAAGCGCTCTTGGGGTGATACGCTGCGGGTCTACTTGGAGCCGCCGACGCTGCGCATGTTGCTGCTGGGTTTTTCCGCTGGTTTGCCACTGCTGTTGGTCCTCGGAACGCTGAGTTTCCGTCTGCGTGAAGCGGGCATTGACCGCACCACCATTGGCTATTTGAGCTGGGTCGGCTTGGCCTATGGATTTAAATGGGTCTGGGCACCCTTGGTCGACAGAATGCCGATCCCGCTCTTGACCAAGCTGATGGGGCGTAGACGCAGTTGGTTGCTGCTCTCGCAAGCCGTGATTATTGCGGGCTTGGTCGGCATGGCCTTAAACAACCCACAACTGGCGCTCTTACCCGTCGTTTGGTGCGCTTTGGCCGTCGCTTTTGGCTCGGCGACCCAAGACATCGCGTTGGACGCCTACCGCATCGAGTCGGCCGACGTGGACCACCAAGCCGCCTTGGCCGCTACCTACCAAACGGGTTACCGCATCGCCATGATTTGGGCGGGTGCGGGTGTCTTTTGGGTCGCGGCTTGGGTAGAAATTGCACCGGCTGCATCCGTTGCCACTGCCGCAGCGCAAGTCGGTGGTGACATCGCCAAAGCTGCTTACCAACAAGCCGCCTGGCAAACCGCGTACTTGGTCATGGCTGGCTCGATGTTGTTGGGTGTATTGACAGTGCTTTTCTCGCCCGAACCCGTCGCCAAAGTCTTCAAACCGGATAAAAATGCTGCCGAATGGTTAGAGAGCGCCTTGGTCGACCCTTTTGCCGACTTCATCCGCCGTTACAAATGGCATGCCGCGCTGATTTTGGCGTTGATCGCCACCTACCGCATCTCTGACGTGGTCATGGGCATCATGGCGAATCCGTTTTATGTCGACATGGGTTACACCAAGCTGGAGGTGGCCAACGTCACCAAGGTCTTTGGCGTGATCATGACGCTGGTTGGCGCGTTTGTCGGCGGTGTGCTGTCCATGCGCTTGGGTGTGATGCGGGTGCTGATGCTGGGCGCAGCGCTCAGCGCCGTCAGCAACCTTCTGTTTGCATGGCTGGGCAGCCGTGGGCATGATTTGACGGCTTTGATCTGGGTCATTTCAGCCGACAACCTGTCCAGTGGCATCGCTTCTGCGGCCTTCATCGCCTACTTGTCGAGCCTCACCAACGTCAACTACTCGGCCACCCAATACGCATTGTTCAGCTCCATGATGCTGCTCTTGCCCAAGTTTTTGGCGGGTTATTCGGGTGTGTACGTGGACGCTTTTGGCTACAGCCACTTCTTCATCGCCACCGCGCTGCTGGGTGTACCGGTGTTGCTGTTGGTGTGGTTGGCAGGGCGGCTGGAGCCGGTCAAAACACCCCATTAGTGCTTTAAAACCTAAAAATTAGGTAAATTATGGCGCCAGCCGGCGTATTTGTTTAATAGTCTGCTATATAATACATGGCAATTCGAGATATTGCAGCGTTTACATAACTTTACGCAACGTACAAGCGCACTTGATGGACAGCACGCAAGATAGTGCTTAGCTTTCGGTCAGACCAGACTTTTTGATGGAAAAACACCATGTCCCAACCGCTTTTGATGATTGAAGACGACACCCGCTTGGCCAATATGGTGGGCGAGTACTTGAGCGCAGCAGGCTACCCCTTTGCCCACGCGGGTGACGGTGCCAGTGGTTTGGCTGAGCTGCAAAACCCAGTCTCGGGTACGGCGCCTGATCTGGTGATTTTGGATTTGATGCTGCCCGACATGGACGGTTTGGAGATTTGCCGCCGCATCCGTGCCCTAGGCGGCGCTTTAGGCCGGACACCGATTTTGATGCTGACCGCCAAAGGCGACCCGATGGACCGCGTGATTGGCTTGGAAGTGGGAGCCGACGACTATTTGGCTAAACCCTTCGAGCCGCGCGAACTCTTGGCGCGGATCAGGGCGATTTTGCGCCGCAGCCATGAAACGACTTCAGCCGACGCGCCGTCTAGCAC
>CBDUEA010000312.1:0-3016 GCA_965365965.1 uncultured Polaromonas sp.
AGCCCGAGGTGGGGGCGCAGTACCCGTCGGAGTTGAGTGGTGGCATGATGAAACGTGCTTCGTTGGCGCGCGCGCTGGCGATGGACCCTGAGTTGCTGTTTCTGGACGAGCCGACTGCGGGCCTAGACCCTGACAGCGCTGCTGGCGTGGATGAACTGGTGCTCAAACTGCGCGATCTGTTTGGGCTGACCATTGTCATGATCACCCATGACCTGGACTTGTTGTGGCAAGTAGCCGATCGGGTGGCTGTTTTGGCCGATGGCAAGGTGCAGGGCATTGGCTCAATGGCAGAACTTTCGCTGATGGACAACCCCGCCATCAAGAAATTTTTTCACGGACCTCGCGCTAGGACAGCACAAGATCAGGCGGAACTCGTTCAGAGCGAAAATGCGAATGAAAGCACGGTTCAAAACATAGATGAAAAAATGGATGAAAACTTGGAGAAAACATCATCGAAACCAAAGTGAATTACCCCATTGTTGGCGCGTTTGTAATTGCTCTCGGCGCGGTGCTGATTGCTGGCGCGCTTTGGCTAGCCTCAGGTGGCGCCTTCAAGCAAGCCTATGACTTGTACCAAGCGATTGTCGATGAGTCGGTGGCGGGTCTTAATCTGAACGCACCCGTTAAATACAACGGTGTCGATGTGGGCAAGGTACGAGCGATCCAGCTGGACTTGGTGAACCCACAGCGGGTTAACCTGCTGTTTGCCATCGAGCGTGGCACGCCCATCAAGGAGGACACCATTGCCGTTCTGAAAACCCAAGGTTTGACGGGCATTGCTTATGTTGAGCTCAGTGGTGGGGCTGCTAGCTCACCCCTGCTGACGGTTCTGGCTGGAAATCAGTATCCGGTGATTCGCACCGCACCTTCGCTTAGCGCACGGCTTGAAAATGTATTGACCAACGTGCTGGCCAAGCTGGACAGCACCACCAACAACATCAACGCCATTTTAAGCGTGGAAAATCAAGCGTCCTTCAAGAGTGCGTTGGCTGATATCGCTACGGTTTCACGCACTGTTGCGGCGCGCAAAGACGCGATCGACGCAGCCATCACCAAAGGCGCACGAACACTGGACAACACAGCGCAGGCCACGGCTAGGCTGGAGGCGGTGCTTGAACGCATTGGGCGAGGTGCTGATGCGGTTGAGAAAATGGGTCTTGAAGTCTCTAAAACGAGTGTCAGCACGGGTAAGGCGGTGGACACGGTGGATACCGAGGTGAAGCGGTTCAGCAGCGAAACTCTGCCCGAACTGGAGCGCCTGATGGGTGAGTTGAGCACGCTTGCACCGTCGTTGCGCCGTCTGAGTGAGCAAACCACGCGTGACCCACGGGGCCTGATTTTTGGAAACAAGCCCTTGCCACTGGGGCCAGGAGAAACCGTGCCATTAACAGGCACCAAAAAATGAGCACCATGAACATGATGAACCAAGCTCCAAACGTCAAGCTGCGTCGCCTTCTCCTCACGGGTCTGACGCTGATCACGCTGTCCGCCTGCAGCGCTTTGCAACCCAGTACCACGCCTCTGCCGACTTTTTATTCCCTCGACAATGCGCGTCAAACGCAGCCTAAGCAGGCTGTTGCACCGTCTGTCGAACCGTCTCTATCTCACAACGCAAGGCTCGCGCTGATTGTCAGCCCACCGCGTGCGGCGGCCGGCTTTGACAGCCAACACATTATTTATGTACGCGAACCCCATAAACTCGAATACTTTGCCTACAGCGAGTGGGTGGACCCGCCAGCACTGATGCTTGCGCCCTTGCTGGTGACTGCCATGCAGAACAGCGGCGCCTTCAGTGCCGTTGTGGCCGCACCGGGTGCAGCCGTGGGTGACTGGCGGCTGGACACGGAGATCATTCGACTGCAGCATGAGTTTCATACCCAGCCCAGCCGGGTGCGCTTCACGCTGCGGGCCTACCTCATTGACAGCAAAACACGTCGCGTCGTCGCTTGGCGCGAGTTTGACGACTCTGCCCCTGCCGCCAGCGAAGACCCCTACGGTGGCGTGGTAGCAGCCAACCGTGTCGTTCAGTCGGTTCTGGACAAACTGTCGGTGTTCTGTGCGGAATCTGCACACGGCATGGGACTGACCATCGTGACAAAAAAAGCGCCTGCCTAACTGGCTTAGCGTAAAAAATGGATTATTGAATTTCTAATGCTATATTTAAAATAGCTAATAAGTCAATAAATACGCCGGCTAGAGGTAAAAAACATCTCAAAAATGCCATATTTCAGCAGTTTGATGTTAAAAAAGGGCAAAAGCAACACCTAAGGTGTGTAGCCGCTGTCTGCTTGCGGTTCTAGGCACCTTGTTCAGGTGAGGGTGCAATTCCCGCTAAACTCTGGGTCGTGTCACTTCTAAAATCTGCCTCCACCATTTCCCTTTTCACCTTGTTATCTCGCATCACCGGCATGGTGCGGGATCAGATCATGGCCTCTATGTTTGGCGCCAGTGCCATGACGGATGCTTTTAACGTGGCTTTCAGGCTGCCTAATTTGTTCCGCCGGTTTTTTGCGGAAGGCGCTTTTAGCCAAGCTTTTGTACCCGTTTTAGGGGCAAGCAAGGTTAAAAACGGTGAAGAAGCGACCAAATTGCTGGTCGATCGCGTTGCTACCGTGCTGTTTTGGATCTTGCTGCTGACGTGCGTGATTGGTGTGACCGCCTCTCCGGTGTTGGTTTGGGTCATGGCCAGCGGTTTGAAGCAAAAGCCGGAAGGCTTTGAGGCTGCCGTCACCATGGCACGCTGGATGTTTCCCTACATTGGCTTTATGTCGCTAGTAGCCCTGTGCGCTGGGGTGTTGAACACTTACAAGCGCTTTGCCGTACCGGCTTTCACGCCAGTTTTGCTGAATATAGCCATGATTTCGGCCGCATGGTTGGGCGCGCCTTGGTTCAAAACCATGGGGATTGAGCCCATTTATGCCATGTCAATGGGTGTTATTGGCGGTGGGGCAATACAATTTAACATTCAACTCCTTGCCTTTCGCCAGAATTGGCTGTTTTCCCCCCTTCGGTTTTG
>CBDUEA010000313.1:0-3011 GCA_965365965.1 uncultured Polaromonas sp.
GTACAAGGACTCGTAAAAAGCATTGCGCTTGGGTCCCGCGACGACCGATTTGGACAGCATCGGAAACAGCACGCCATAGGTGTTGAAGCAAAAATCGGCAATCTCTTTCGACGAGCCCGGCTCTTGCTTGCCAAAGTCGTTGGACGGGAAGCCCAGCACCACCAGGCCTTTGTTTTGGTATTTGGCGTACAGCGCCTCCAAGCCTTGGTACTGGCTGGTAAAACCGCAATAGCTGGCGGTGTTGACCACCAACACCACCTTGCCCGTGTATTGACACAGGTTTTGTGGCACATCGTCTTGCAAGCGCGGGAAGGTGAATTGCAAGATAGCCGGACAGCCAGCTGTCGATGCAGCAACGGTAGGCGTCGTGGTTGCAGCATGCACGGGGCTGGTCAAACTCAGCGCGCAAAACAAAACGCTGATAACAAGGGATAGTTTGTTCATGGAGGCAGTGTAGGCTCAAGCTAAAACCCATGTTTAAAACTCTGCTTTATGACAAAAGAGGCTAGAAATTTCATTAAAGTGCTCATTACCATCATAAAAGTCGCAAATAAACAAACTTTTAGCCTATTAATAATCGTAGAAGGTTCTAATATAGTGATCAAACTACGTAAAATGCTAAATTGAAAGCCAGTTTAATATTTATTTATGATTTACTTACTATTTATTTAATAGCTAAAAATTCAATGAATACGCCGGCTACAGCCAAATTTAATGCTTAAAATGGTTTGTTAATGTATTTTTGACGTTTTGACCATTTTTGGAAGAACCCAATGTCCACACCCCACCCCGCCCCCCCCCGCCTGCAAGTTGCCACCGAGTTATATGACTTTGTCAACACCCAAGTCTTGCCCGGCACGGGCGTGGACACCGCCACATTTTGGCAAGGCTTTGACGCCATCGTCGCCGACCTCGCCCCTAAAAACATCGCCTTGCTGGCTGAGCGTGACCGCCTGCAAACTGAAATGGACAACTGGCACAAGGCCAACCCAGGGCCGATCCGCGACATGAAAGCGTACCGCGCCTTTCTCGAAAAAACGGGCTACTTGGTGCCGCCACCCCAAAATGTCAGCATCACTACCTCCAATGTGGATGCTGAGCTGGCCAAGCAAGCAGGGCCGCAGCTGGTGGTGCCGATTTTGAACGCACGTTACGCGCTAAACGCCGCGAACGCACGCTGGGGTTCACTGTATGACGCGCTGTATGGCACCGACGTGATTGCTGAAACCTCAGGCTCAGAAAAGGGCACGGGCTACAACCCGGCGCGCGGTGCCAAAGTTATCGCCTATGCACGCAATGTGCTTGACCAAGCCGCGCCTTTGGCTACTGGCTCGCACAAAGACGCATCTTTGTACAGCGTGGCTGACGGTAAGCTGGTGGTCAAGTTAAAAGACGGCACAAGCACTGGTTTGAAAGATGCTTCGATCTTCGTGGGCTACCAAGGTGCGGCTGATGCGCCGTCGTCCATTTTGCTGCAGCACAACGGCAATCACATCGACATCCGCATTGACCGCACCACTACCATTGGCAAAACTGATGCCGCTGGCGTCAGCGATTTGGTGATCGAAGCGGCGCTGTCCACCATTTTGGATTTGGAAGATTCAGTAGCTGTGGTCGACGCCGCCGACAAAGTGGTCGCTTATTCCAACTGGTTAGGCATCATGCAGGGCACCCTGACCGAGCAGGTGCAAAAAGGCGACAAAACGTTCACCCGTGGCTTGAACCCTGACCGTGAATACACCAGTGCCGAAGGCGGCAAGCTCACGCTGCCGGGTCGCTCGCTGATGTTTTTGCGCAATGTCGGCCATTTGATGACCAATCCCGCTATTTTGTACGACGGCGACAAAGAAATTCCGGAAGGCATCATGGATGCTGTGATCACCACAGCGATTGCCATCCATGACCTCAAGCGCAAAGACTTGGCTGGTATCAAAAACTCCCGTCAAGGTTCAATCTATATCGTTAAACCCAAAATGCACGGTCCTGCTGAGGTTGCTTTTGCCGCTGAATTGTTCAGCCGGGTCGAGGTCATGTTGGGCCTGCCTGAAAACACCGTCAAGCTCGGCATCATGGACGAAGAGCGCCGCACCAGCGTTAACTTGAAGGCCTGCATTGCCGCCGCTTCTGCGCGCGTGGCTTTCATCAACACCGGCTTTCTTGATCGCACGGGGGACGAGATGCACACCGCCATGTATTCAGGCGCGATGATGCGCAAGGCGCGCATGAAAACCTCGCAATGGCTGCGTGCCTACGAAATGAGCAACGTTCAGATTGGCTTGGCCTGCGGGCTGCGCGGCCGCGCCCAAATCGGCAAAGGCATGTGGGCCATGCCCGACCTGATGGCCGACATGATGAAGCAAAAAATAGAGCAACCACAAGCAGGTGCCAACACCGCGTGGGTGCCTTCGCCTACCGCCGCCACGCTGCACGCACTGCATTACCACCAAGTCGATGTGGCCGCGCTGCAAAAAAGCATGGAAACCTTCCTGAGTGAGAGAAAGTCGCTGGCGATGGAAGAAAACCTGCTGGACGCTATTTTGCAAATCCCGACGGCATTGATGCCGTTTTGGACTGCGCCTGAAATCCAAGCCGAGCTAGACAACAACGCCCAAGGTATTTTGGGTTATGTGGTGCGCTGGATCGACCAGGGCGTAGGCTGCAGCAAAGTGCCCGACATCCACAACGTCGGCCTGATGGAAGACCGCGCTACGTTGCGCATCAGCAGTCAACACATGGCCAACTGGCTGTTGCATGGCGTGGTGACCAAAGCGCAAATTACAGAAACCTTTGAGCGCATGGCGGCTGTGGTAGATGGTCAAAACGCCGGCGACCCGCTTTACAAAAACATGGCTGGCAACTTCGCCACCTCTGCCGCTTACAAAGCCGCTTGTGATCTGGTCTTCAAAGGTCTAGAGCAACCCAGCGGCTACACCGAGCCATTGCTGCACGCTTGGCGCTTGAAAGTGAAGGCGGGAACGGCGTGAGCAGAGTGATGTAGAGTTGTTATTTGC
>CBDUEA010000314.1:0-3000 GCA_965365965.1 uncultured Polaromonas sp.
AAACCTGCTCGGTTTGGACAAAATGTTCACGCTGATGGAGAAGGAACGTGAGATTGCCGACGCCCCCAACGCGCCAGCTTTACACCTAAGTGCTGACATGGCCCCTGAAACGCTTAAAACTGCTAATTTAAGCACAAATTCACCTGTATCCGGCGTATTTATTGATAAGTTAGCTACTAATAATATAGCAAATACTGAACTCCCATCACCTGAGGTGCGCTTTGACAACGTGCATTTTGCCTATGAAGCCAGCCGCCCGATCTTGCATGGCATCAGTTTTGTCATCCCCAGCGGCAAAACCGTGGCCGTGGTCGGGCCCTCGGGTGCGGGCAAGTCGACACTGGCGCGGCTGCTGTACCGTTTTTATGACGTTACGAGCGGCAGCATCAGCATTGCGGGGCAAAACATCAAAGACGTGACGCAAGCCAGCGTGCGCCAAGCCATTGGCATCGTGCCGCAAGATACAGTGCTGTTCAACGACACCGTGGCCTACAACATCGCCTACGGCCGCCCGGGTGCCAGCCAAGACGAGGTGGTGGAAGCGGCCAAGTCGGCACGGATTCATGACTTCATCAGCAAAACGCCCAAAGGTTACGAGACCATGGTGGGCGAGCGTGGCCTGAAACTCTCGGGCGGCGAGAAACAACGCGTGGCGATTGCCCGCACTTTGCTGAAAAACCCACCGATTCTGATTTTTGACGAAGCCACGTCAGCCTTGGACTCTGCCAACGAGCGCGCCATCCAAGCCGAGCTGCAAAGCGTCGCCCAAAACAAAACGACCTTGGTGATTGCACACAGGTTATCCACCGTGGTGGATGCGCATGAAATTTTGGTCATGGACGCCGGCCGCATTGTGGAGCGCGGCAACCATGCGCAACTGCTGCATCTGCGTGGGGTCTACGCGCAAATGTGGACGCTGCAGCAAAGCGGCGGGGATTGACTTACAAAGTCGTCCTTCCGCTGAATCAGCTGACAGAGCTAAATGCGCAGCGCCGTCACAAAACTGAACAAGACAAGGTAAAGGTGACTGAGCCTGCGTTGGGTAAAGCAGGAATGCTCAAGCCAGGGCTTTGAAATGCTACCACTGTAGGAGCAGCGGGACACGTAGCACCGCCGGCTGCAGCACAGCTGATGGAGGTACAGCTGAGATTTGGCGTAGCGGGATCAGCCACCACCGTACCATCTGCGGCGGCGGGGCCATTGTTTAACACCGTGATGGTGTAAATATTGGTATCTCCTGCGATGGCCGAGGTTTTACCGTCGGTCTTGGACATCACCAAATCTGCCACTTTGAGCGTGTTGGTCACGCTGCAATTGAACACGGACGAATGCTGCACATTGGCCGCAGGTATAGTGACGGTATTGCCTGAAAAAATGGCTACATTGGTGGCTGGATTGGTATTGCCAAGTTGCGCATTCCCCGCATTGGCGTCCAGACAGCTGGCCGCTGTTAATTGCCATGCAGGACTTGGCGGCGTTTCAGTGAAGGTCACGGCAACGCCGTCCGTCGTGATGGCTACATTGGTCAACGCTGCAACGGTTGTGCTGCTGCCGCTCGCTGTTGTTGGAATGTTCGTCAGCGCTGCTGGCAAGCCGTTGGTGCCTGAAAAACCAAAATTAAGCGTACCCACACCACCCACACGTGTTTTGTTGATGCTCACTGTGGGCCTGTCATCGTCTAGGATGGTGTAGGTCGTGGTCAGTACCGCTACATCACCGCAAGTTTTCGTAGAAGTTGTCACATAAGAAGAAGCCACCGTGCTGGGCGCTATTGAAAAGGTGATGGTTTCATTGGTTTCAGCAATCGTGTCGTTGATGATGGTAATTCCCAAGGGAATCACGCTTGCAGTTGAGTAATTGCCCACGGGGATGGTGACGTTGAATGTGCTGCCACCGCCGGGCGTGGTGAAATCCACACCCAATGTTGCCGTCCCGCCAGTCACCGTCACGGGCACTGTGAAGGCTGTAGCCACATTACCCACGACTTTGATGCCCAAGGTTGCGGGGCTAGCGACGGACTCCAAACCGCTTGAAGGTGGGGTGTTGAACTCAAGGTAAGGTTTGAGAGTGAGTGTGATGTTGTCTAACAAATTACCCACCGTTTGATTACCGCCCGACGTGCTGATAGAACCAAAACCTACCGACTTCACGCCTGAAGTGCCATTCCATACAAATGCACCTCGGTAGTCAGCCCATGTGTTTGTCGTCGAGGTTGTGCACGCAATGTTGTTACCAACTGAGCTACCACTTTGACAGCTCACGATGGTGCCGGCCCCAGCCGTGTTGGTACTGGCGCGCAAAATACCCCCAACCGCTGCAGTTGTTGCAAGATTGGCGGGTGACAGGCTGGCCGGCGAGTCGCCCAACACAAACGCCATGGTATCTACGCCTGCTCTGCCGCGATGGCTCAATCCCCAGGTAACGACTTCACCCTTCGTGATACAAATGTTTTGGTACAGCGCAGAGGATTGATCCGCATTCAGCTCCGCAAACTGAAAGCCATCGCGCGCGGGAACACCATTGAAATTGTTGGTCCATATCTCGATCAACCCGCTGGGTGTTCCTGTAGGCAGCGTGCACGAGCCGTTCGGTGTGTTAACCGTTGCCGTGGTATTCCAAAACGGCACGCTGTTGTCATACACCTGCGCATAGCACGCACCACCCAACAACGCAGGCTGCTCAAAACTGGTGTTTAAAAAACTGCGTTGCACTTGCGCTTGAGCACTCAAACCCAAACCTAACGTCAACCCAAGCAGCCCACAAACAAACCGCAACTTGTACAAAAACATCCTTTTACCCGTTCATTCAAGAATCATTTCGTTGTAAAACTAGTTCTTTTCATGGCTTTTGGCATTTATAAAAATGATCCAAACTCCTCTTCAAGTCAAGCTTAGCTCTTCTTGGCAGCTTTATTTGCAACTGTGATCGGTTTGGCCTCTTCGGGTTTGACCCGCTCACCCATCCAGCGCAGCAAATCCAGCCACATTTGGCGCATTTCAG
>CBDUEA010000315.1:0-2977 GCA_965365965.1 uncultured Polaromonas sp.
AACCATGGACGACCGACCACGCCACGCTGGAGTCGGCTTGGGCGATGGAGAGCCGCTACGGCGCGCAACACGGTTTGACCTACCGCGACTGCCTCGTCATCGCTGCCGCGCAGCATTTGGGTTGCACCTATTTGCTCTCAGAACGCATGCGGCATGAGCAACATTACGCCGCAGTGCAGGTGATTAATCCCTTCCTTGCATCGATAGAACTGCTAGAAAAACTGTAAAAAATTATTGTAAATTTCGTTGAAAGTACGCCATGAGTGAACCGCTGAAAAACCTAATTCAAACCCGCATTCGACAAGACATCATCTCCATGCACGCCTATGCCGTGCAAGATTCCAAAGGCATGGTCAAGCTGGACGCAATGGAGAACCCGCACCGTTTGCCGGCTGATTTGCAGCAAAAACTGGGTGAGCGCTTGGGCCAACTGGCGTTGAACCGCTACCCAGATGGCCGCGTTAACGACTTGCGTACTGCCTTGGCTGCTTACACCGACATGCCTGCCGGCTTTGACCTCATGCTCGGAAATGGCTCGGACGAGTTGATTTCACTGTTAGCCATGGCCTGCGACGTCAAAGGGGCCAAAATCCTGGCGCCGCTGCCGGGTTTTGTGATGTACGCCATGAGTGCCACTTTGCAGGGGTTGGAGTTCGTCGGTGTCGATTTGACGTCTGATTTTGAACTGGATCTGCCGGCGATGCTGGCGGCGTTTAAAGAGCACAAACCCGCCATCACCTACTTGGCTTACCCTAACAACCCAACCGCTAACTTGTGGGATGAGTCCGCCATAGCGCAGATCATTGCCGCTGTGGGTGAGCAGGGCGGTTTGGTGGTGTTGGACGAGGCCTACCAGCCGTTTTCTAGCAAAACTTACCTTGACGTGATGCGTGCCCTGCCTGCAAAGCACGAACATGTGCTGCTGATGCGCACCTTGAGCAAATTTGGCCTCGCCGGTGTGCGTTTGGGTTACATGATGGGCCCTGAAGCGCTGATTGCCGAGATCGACAAAGTGCGTCCACCCTACAACATCAGCGTGCTGAACTACGAGTGCGCGTTGTTTGCACTCGAGCATAAGGATGTTTTTTCGACTCAAGCCGGCGATTTGATTGCCCAACGCGCTATACTTTTTGATGCGCTGTCAGCCATGCCCAACGTCAAAGTCTTCAAATCTGACGCCAACATGATGCTGCTGCGTGTGCAAGGCGGGAACGAACAGGCTCAAAAAACCTTTGACGGCATGAAGGCGCACGGTGTTTTGGTCAAAAACGTCTCCAAAATGCACCCTCTATTAGCTGGTTGCTTGCGGTTAACCGTGGGCACCGCTGCGGAAAATGAGACAATGTTGGCTGCTATCAAAGCTTCTCTGCAAACGTAGAGGTAGGCTTTTTGAATTTCCAGCTTTTGAACCTTTTAACTAGAAAACACCATGACTGCCCCACGAATAGCTGAAGTTGCTCGCAACACTGCCGAAACCCAAATCACTGCCCGCGTGAACCTAGACGGCACTGGCGTGGCCAATTTGAGCACCGGTATCGGCTTTTTTGACCACATGCTGGACCAAATTGCCCGCCACGGCTTGATTGACCTCGACATCCAAGCCATTGGCGATTTGCACATTGACGGCCACCACACGGTGGAAGACGTGGGCATCACCTTCGGTCAAGCGGTTCACAAAGCGGTGGGCGATAAAAAGGGCATTCGACGCTATGGTCACGCCTACGTGCCGTTGGACGAGGCCTTGAGCCGCGTGGTGATTGACTTTTCAGGCCGTCCAGGTTTGGTCATAAACGTGCCCTTCAAAAGCGGCATGATTGGCGGTTTTGCCAGTGAGTTGGCACATGAGTTCTTTCAGGGCTTCGTCAACCACGCATTTGTGACGCTGCACATCGACAACCTGCGCGGTGAAAACGCCCATCACCAAGCGGAAACGGTGTTCAAAGCCTTTGCACGCGCGCTGCGTTCGGCATTGGAGCTGGATCCGCGCTCTGCGGGTACGATTCCATCGACCAAAGGGTCTTTGTAGGTCAAAAACTGGTTAAAACAAGTCAATAATGTCAAAAAATTGATGTATTTTGTCTGTAGACGGCGTATTTGTTCAATAGTTTGCTATTAAAAATATAGTAATTAAGTTATCAAGCAAGCATCAGGATGAAATCAAAAACGGTCGCCGTGGTGGATTACGGCATGGGCAATTTGCGTTCCGTCACCCAAGCGGTGCATGCGGTGGCGCAGGGCGCGGGGGTCGAGGTGGTTTGGGCCAAAACACCTGAAGAAGTGATGGCTGCAGAGCGCGTGGTGTTGCCCGGTCAAGGCGGTATGCGCGATTGCATGCGCGAGCTGCACGACTCTGGCATGCTCACAGCCGTACTGCACGCCGCTGCCAATAAGCCGTTGATGGGTGTGTGCGTTGGCATGCAAATGCTGCTGGACCACAGTGAAGAACTCGACACGCCATGCTTGGGACTGATGGCGGGTGAAGTCGTCAAATTCGACATCGCTGGCCAAATCGCCCCCGATGGCAGCCGCTACAAAGTGCCGCAAATGGGCTGGAACCAGGTTTATGTGGCTGACCATGCTGGCCAATTCTCGCAAGGCCGCCACCCCATGTGGGGCGATGTGCCAGACGGTAGCTACTTCTACTTTGTCCACAGCTACTACGCCAAACCGTCTGATTTACGCCACAGTGTGGGCGAAACAGAGTACGGAAGCCGCTTTTCCAGTGCGATTGCGCGCGATAATATTTTTGCAACACAATTTCACCCTGAAAAAAGCGCAGCACAAGGTTTGGCCCTCTACAGAAACTTTCTACACTGGAACCCCTGATTCCATGGCGCGTTGCAATTCATCTTTCCCAACTCCAACTTTCCTTTCATAAACACCAAGCAACATGCTGCTCATTCCTGCAATTGATTTAAAAGACGGTCACTGCGTTCGCCTCAAACAGGGCGATATGGACCAATCCACCACCTTTGGC
>CBDUEA010000316.1:0-2975 GCA_965365965.1 uncultured Polaromonas sp.
TGGCGACATGCTGCACAACGCTTATGGTTACGGCATGTTTACTGGTGGTTTGGGTGCTCACTACGGTGCCGAACGTGCTGGTTGTACGGTAGTGCCTATGTCTGGCGGACAGACCGAAAAGCAGGTGCAACAAATCATCGATTTCCGACCA
This sequence comes from uncultured Polaromonas sp., assembly GCA_965365965.1. Lineage (GTDB taxonomy): Bacteria > Pseudomonadota > Gammaproteobacteria > Burkholderiales > Burkholderiaceae_C > Aalborgiella. The sequence goes on from CBDUEA010000316.1 coordinate 152, forward strand.
GAGATCATCATGGTTACTCCATCGTATTCTTTGGTGATTGCAGAAGAGTTTCAACGCCGTGGTATCCCGCCTGAAGATATTTCGCTAAAGGTGGGTATTTTTGGCGCTGAGTCTTGGGGTGAAGGTATGCGAGCTGAAATCGAGCGCGACTTAGGCCTAGACGCAATAGATATTTATGGTTTGACTGAAGTGATGGGACCAGGTGTAGCTTGTGAGTGCATCGAGTCTAAAGATGGCCCAGTGATATGGGAGGACCATTTTTATCCAGAAATCATCAATCCTGAAACTGGTGAAGTTGTAGCGGATGGAGAAGATGGTGAGCTGGTGTTTACCTCGCTGAGCAAAGAGGCTTTCCCTGTCATTCGTTACCGAACGCGAGATCTGACACGACTTTTGCCACCAACCTCACGATCATTCCGTCGTATGGGAAAGATTACAGGGCGTTCCGACGACATGCTCATTGTGCGTGGAGTTAATGTGTTTCCGACGCAGATTGAAGAGCAAATCATGCGGGACAAGCGCCTGAATGGTAACTACCAAGTTGTGTTGACGCGTGACGGCCATCTTGACAATGTCGAGGTACTTTGCGAAATTCAACGTGAGTTATCCAATACGATGAGTGCAGAGCAATTAGCTGCCATCGCTAAAGAACTGCAGCACCATATCAAAACGCATGTTGGTGTGTCGACGCGTGTCAATGTTTTGAACTTTGACTCCTTGCCCCGCACCGATGTTGGTAAAGCACGTCGCGTATTTGATAACCGTCCAAAACAGAACTGAGTAAAGCAATGACCGAAGCATTTATCTGCGATGCAATTCGCACACCCATTGGCCGCTACGGCGGTGCATTAGCCAATGTGCGCCCAGATGACTTGGGTGCTGTGCCTATGAAGGCGCTGATGGAGCGCAACCCAAAGGTTGACTGGACGGAAGTAGAAGATATTATTTACGGCTGTGCCAACCAAGCCGGCGAGGACAATCGCAACGTCGCCCGCATGTCCGGTTTGTTGGCTGGCTTGCCGGTTGAGGTGCCCGGTACAACCGTCAACCGCTTGTGTGGCTCGGGTATGGATGCTGTTGGTCTTTGCGCTCGTTCTATCAAGGCGGGCGAGACAGATTTGATGATTGCGGGCGGGGTCGAGAGCATGTCACGCGCACCATTTGTAATGGGCAAAGCTGAGAGCGCTTACGCGCGTAACGCAGCTATATTCGACACCACCATTGGCTGGCGCTTTGTGAATCCGCTCATGAAGAAGCTTTACGACACCCACTCCATGCCGCAAACGGCGGATAACGTGGCGCAAGAATTCGGTATTTCTCGTGCCGACCAAGATGCTTTTGCCTTGCGCTCACAACAACGTTGGGCAGCAGCCCATGCCGCTGGTCGTTTTGCGCCTGAGCTAGTGCCTGTGCTGGTGCCACGCAAAAAAGGTGACCCCACCGTTTTTGATACTGACGAGCACCCGCGTCCAGAGACCACGTTGGAGATGCTGGCCAAACTCAAAGGTGTCAATGGTGTTGATTTGACGGTTACAGCAGGCAATGCTTCAGGTGTTAACGATGGCGCCTGTGCTTTGCTGCTGGCTTCTGCGGCTGGCGTAAAAACTCACGGCCTCACGCCAAAAGCGCGTGTGGTGGCTATGGCTACTGCTGGCGTGTCGCCGCACATTATGGGTTTTGGCCCTGCACCAGCTGTACGCAAGGTATTGGCCAAAGCAGGTTTGACGCTCGACCAAATGGACGTCATCGAGCTTAACGAAGCGTTTGCAGCGCAGGGTTTGGCCGTCATGCGTGACCTAAAACTGGCAGATGATGAAGAACGCGTCAATCCAAATGGTGGAGCGATTGCCATTGGTCATCCGTTAGGCATGAGCGGAGCGCGTTTGGTAACCACTGCCACCTATGAGCTAGCGCGTCGTGGTGGGCGTTATGCGCTGTGTACGATGTGTATTGGCGTTGGCCAAGGTATCGCTTTAATCATTGAACGTATTTAATTTAAGTTAATAACCTAGGAGCAAAAAACCATGAAATTTCCCTTCAAAAAACTGATTACCTGTGCCACACTGGTATTCGGCGCACTGAGCGCCACTGCTGCTGAACCTATCAAGATTGGCTCAATCTTGTCCGTGACCGGACCGGCCGCATTTCTGGGCGACCCTGAACTCAAGACCATGCAGCTCTATGTTGAGAGAATCAACAAGGCCGGCGGAGTACTGGGTCGTCAACTCGAGTTGGTACATTATGACGACGGTAGTGATGCTAACAAAGCTAATGGTTTTGCCAAACGCTTGATAGAGAACGACAATATCGACGTGCTGGTTGGCGGTACAACCACAGGCTCAACCATGTCAATTATTCCATTGGTTGAAAAAGCAGGTGTACCTTTTATTTCTTTGGCTGGTGCTGTCGTGATTGTTGATCCCGTTAAAAAGTGGGTGTTTAAAACGCCTCACACAGACCGCATGGCGGCTGAAAAGGTATTTGAAGATATGCGCAAACACAATATCACCAAGGTCGCGCTATTTTCTGAAACCAGTGGTTTTGGTGCATCTGGCAAAAAAGAAGTTGAAAACGTTGCTGGGAAATTTGGTATCACACTGGTTGCCAATGAAACCTATGGCCCCAAAGATACTGACATGAGCCCACAGCTCACCAAGATCAAAAATACCCCAGGCGTCCAAGCCGTCTTTATTTTCGGTTTAGGTCAAGGCCCAGCTATTGCCACCAAGAACTATAAGCAACTGGGCCTCACTTTGCCGCTCTACCACGCGCACGGCGTAGCTTCTGAAGAGTTCATTAAGTTGGCGGGTCCAGCAGCCGAAGG
>CBDUEA010000317.1:0-2962 GCA_965365965.1 uncultured Polaromonas sp.
TAGCTATGCTTAATAGGCTAGGCGAATCGTGGGTAGATAAAAAGCAGGGCGGCAGAAATGAAGCTGTCCAGAAGCCTGACCAAAAAGTGCAACCGTGCCGCTATATCGCAGGTTTTTGCCTGGAGGTTCGTGCGTAGCTATAGCGACAGTATGCGACTGTGACCTCTGGTGCCTAACAGTTAAAATAGGCAATAATTTGTAATTTCACTTTCCGAGGAATTTTTCTGTGTTCGAAAAACTAATTTCAATCTGCGCCGTGGTATTACCCATGTTCTTGGTGGCATGTGGCTCTAGCGACTCCACTTCGGGCACCGACTCGGGTTCTAGTACCACAACCATTGCCTCCTACGCAGGCACCTACACTGGTACGACTACCGGCGTGAACGGTGGCCCAACCACCTTGGTCGTTGCCAGCAACAATACCGCCAAAGGAACCTTCACCATCAACAACCGCACCGACGACAACGGCGCACCAACAATTTATGAGTCTACGTTAGATGGTACGGTTGATAGTACAGGTAAAGTTTCTGCCAATGCCTACTTAGAGGGCGCATTGGTGATGATTTTCTCCGGCCAAATCAGCAGCAGTGGCTCGTTGACGGGCACTTACTATGAAGCAGCCCACCCTGGCGATCCAGCCAAAAGTGGTTCTTTCAGTTTGCAAGGGCCTAAAAATGGTTCAACAACAACGGCTTCTGGCGGCTCAGCTAGCAGCTGCACAGGCTCTTATGTAGGTAGTTTTGATCCACCATCGCATGAAGAACGAATTCGTTTGCGTAACTTGTCTATTATGAATAACGGTGGCGTTGTGACGGGTAATGATGATATCGACAATGCTACTGCTGGCGGTGGTGGCGTTGACGGCGGTATTTACATGACGGGTTCTTATGCATTTGAAACTGATGCCAGTTGCAATGTTGTCAAGGGCACAGCCTTAGTAGGCTATGTCTACCAATATGACATCACCGGTAAAGTGAATGCAAATGGTTCCTTCTCTTTAATTTGGTCAGGCCAAGGCTCTTTGGGCGAGTTTTATGGTCAAGCTGACGCCAATGGCTCGATCACGGGTGAATTCCACCATTCTGCCCCAGACAGCTTTGTCTATGGCACGATGAATGGGAGATTCACACCAAACGGCAAAATTTAAGCCTGCACAAATAAACCAAAAAGCCCTGCATGGCAACATGCAGGGCTTTTTTATGATGTAGTCGATAGATAAAGTACGCAAAGTTTACTATAAATAATATAGCAAACTATTGAACAAATACGCCGGCTAAAAGCATTTTTACTATTAAAATGTCTGATTTTGACGAATTTTAAGCCATTTTCAGTAAATCGCAGGCTTGCAAGGCCTTGGCAGCCTGTTTGATGGTTTCAAACGGCATTTTGGCGCGTTGGGCGATATCCAGCAGGCTGTTGTGACCATCGGCTTGGTTCAAAACCCACAACAGCGCCATCTCAAAGGTTGGGCGGTGAATCGTCGCGCCAACGTTGCCATACAAACCGCGCTTGCCTAGTTGCGGCTCGCATTTGGGGTTTTGGTTGACCAGGATTTGGTCATTCTCCAAAACGTCCAGGACCTTCATGTAAATCGAAAGCGACTCTGCAATCTGCTTTGCGTTGACAAAACTCAGGTTATCGGCCGAGCTGTGGTACTCAGGAAATTTGCCATGGGTCGAGCGCGACAAGCTGCCGACCGCCAAATTGAAGCCTGGCGAGCAGTATTGCCGCTCGTCATAACCATAGGGGAAAAACTCAATCAGATGGAAGCTTTCTTTTTCGGAAGTGAGTACATGCTTTGCCGCTCGGTCAATCAAGGCGTCACCTTGGCGGCTAGTTTTGTAGGAAAACTTGCCCGCATCACCCACACAGACGACGACCAAACCGTGTTTAATGCGTTGCGCCGTGGCCTCGTTGCGGGCCAGCCAAGTGATAGAGCCAATCGTGCCGGGGATGAACAAAAAGCGATAAGTGTAATGTCGGTTTTCAACAGTTTCAAGATGCCTTGCCAAATACGTGGCCAAGGCGATGCCCGATAAATTGTCGTTGCACAACGAAGGATGGCAGGTGTGGCAAGAAATCAGCACCTCATCGGTGGATTCGCCTTGGATCACATATTCACCATAGGTGAGCGAACCAGCGGCGAGGGTCGAGTCGATCACAACCTCGTAATCCCCCTGGGGCAAGGAATTTAAATGGTTCTGGCTCAGGCAAAAGCCCCATTTCTCTTGGTAATAGGTCGTGCGGTAGGGTATCCAATCCGGTTGCTCGGGCAATGTGTAGAGGTGTGGGCGCAGTTCGTCTAGTGTCATGCGCTGGTTCACGGGGCAGCTGTAGTTGAGAACGTGCAGGTTCGATTTTTTGAAATCGATGACGCGCTCACCTTTGCTGTTGGCAACATAAGCGTCACGAATCGCCCACTCTTTGGGCACTGTCCAGTCAAATACCGGCGTGCCGGTGGGCACTTCATGCACGGTGATGGGCAGCAAGCGCTGGATATGCGCCATGGTCTCCCGCACACCGTCACCTGTGATGCTGCGGCAAATGGGGTAGAGCGTCTCGACGAGCTGGTACATCTGCTCACCAATCGGCGCTAAGTCGAGTTCGGGGTCAAAAATATCGATCATGGAAGGGGTGTCTGGTTATTTCTTCATCGGCCGAATGTGCAAATCCGTCATTTCTGCAGTTTTTGGCAACGCCAGAGCACTGAGAACCATCTGCGCCACATCTTCAGGTTGCATCAAACGAGCAGCGTCGTAAGTCTTACCAGACAGCGCATGTGCCCGTGCTTGCATAACAGAGGCGGTTTTGCCGGGGTATACGCTCATCACCCGAACGCCGCTGCTGTTGACTTCCATGCGCAAACAGTCTGCTATTGATTTAAGAGCTGATTTGGTAGAGGAATAGGCGGCTAGGGTTGAGTTTGGTGCTGTAGCGGCTGAAGAGTTGATGAATACAATTT
>CBDUEA010000318.1:0-2962 GCA_965365965.1 uncultured Polaromonas sp.
CCCTTTGTCATTTTTTAAAATTTTCAAAAGCTGTTTTGGCCGGCTTTGGAATTTGAAAAAAATCCACTAAACGTTCAACCGCCACATCCCAGCTGGCTAAGTCACTCAGCCAATCCTCTGAATTTAGCAAATGTACCCCACAAATCGAACCCGTTGTGGTTAACTGTTCGCCAGTCCAAACGAGCCTGTCACAACCAAAATCTTCGCCCCAACAGCCGCTGCGCGTGGTTCGTTTCGTCGAGTCTGATATGTCTGCAGCAAATGCAGATCGCATGGCCGGTCGCATGGTGATATCGGGCCGCATGGCTGATGTCTGCGCCGAGTTGGATCGCTTAGCTGCCTGATCAATACCCATAAGTTTTCTGATTTCTAAGCTTGTGCTGTGTGAAGTTGGGTAAAGATACGTTACGCAATGTCTAGCAAACCCTGTGTAGGACATCTACTACTGTTACAGGTGGTTTCGTCCTCTTTAAAAAGCCTTTTGCAGTGTTGATAATGAACGCAAGGCACCAAAAAAGTTGATCATTAATTTTATGTTGATCGATGTTTTTTAGGCGTTTGAGAATCCGCAATTGACGAAAGGAAACATCAATGAAGAAACCATTTAAATCAGTCGCTGCCACTTGTATAGCTGCCGCAGGTTTACTAGTAGCTACGCAGGCAATGGCACAAGTCACCCTTTATGAAAACGACAATTTTCAAGGACGCTCGTTCTCCACGCAATCACAAGTCAACAACTTAGTACGACGCGGCTTCAATGACCGCGCCTCATCTGCCATGGTGTTCAACAACCGCTGGGAAGTGTGTGAAGACATCCGCTTTGGCGGTCGTTGTGTCGTTTTGCGTCCAGGTCGCTACCCGTCATTGTCCGCAATGGGCATCAATGACCGTATTTCATCTGTTCGCGTAGTCAACAACAATGTGCGCATTGAAGACAATCGCTGGGCACCACCGCCGCCATTACCCGTTTATGACAACCGCCGCCGCAATGGTGAAGGCTTGTACGAAGCCAATATCTCATCCGTTCGCGCTGTGGTAGGTCCGCCTACACAACGCTGCTGGGTTGAACGTGAGCAAATTGTGCAAAACAATGGTGCAGGCAATGCACCTGCAGTCATCGTTGGTGCCTTGTTAGGCGGCGTTTTGGGTCACCAATTTGGTGGTGGTACGGGCAAAGACCTCGCCACAGCTGGAGGTGCGATTGCCGGTGCGACTTTAGGTTCGAACATCGCCAGCAACAACAATGGCCAAACTGTGGTCACACAAAATGTCCAACGCTGCGCAACAGTGCCGAACCAATCTCAAGCAGATTATTGGGATGTGACTTACATCTTCCGTGGCCAAGAGCACCGCGTACAGATGGCCAGCCCTCCCGGCCGCGTCATCATGGTGAACAGACGTGGTGAACCGCGGTCTTAAGTTCAGCGTCTCAAAATTCCTCAAAAGGCTGGCTGCGCTTTACGTGTTGCCAGCTTTTTGAGTTGTTACAAGCGTAATTTAGTTACACAAAGTAATCTTCTCCGTCTTACGAAAACCGCTTTTTGGCAAGGCACAATATCGGTATGAATATTGTGATCCTCGATGACTACCAAGATGCCGTTCGTAAACTTGAGTGCGCCGCCAAACTCGACAACTTTTCGGCCAAGGTATACACCAACACGGTCAAAGGCATTGGCCAATTGTCACTGCGTTTAAAAGATGCTGATGTGATTGTGCTTATCCGCGAGCGAACCGCTTTGCCGCGCGCACTCATTGAAAAGCTCCCCAAACTTAAACTGGTTGTTCAGACCGGTCGAATTGGCCCGCATGTGGACATCGCCGCCTGTACCGAGCGTGGCATTGTTATTGCCGATGGGACAGGCTCACCCACACCGACTGCAGAGCTGACTTGGGCGCTGATCATGACAGCCATGCGCCGCTTGCCGCATTACATCAGCACGTTAAAACACGGGGCTTGGCAACAATCTGGCCTCAAAACCACCTCTATGCCGCCTAACTTTGGCGTCGGCATGGCACTCCAAGGTCGCACATTGGGTATCTGGGGTTACGGAAAAATTGGTCAATTGGTAGCAGGTTATGGTCGCGCTTTTGGTATGAATGTGTTGGTCTGGGGGAGCGAGGCCTCGCGTCAAAAAGCCCGCGCTGATGGCTATCTGTCAGCCACCACCGAGGAGAATTTTTTCTCGAACAGCGATGTGCTCACTTTACATCTGCGCTTGGTCGAAGAAACACGCGGCATCGTCACCGCGGGCTTGTTGTCAAAGATGAAACCCACGGCCTTGCTGGTCAACACCGCACGCGCAGAGCTGATCGAACCCGATGCGCTGATCTCCGCGCTCAACCGTGGTCGCCCTGGCATGGCGGCAGTGGATGTGTTTGAGACTGAACCCGTACTACAAGGTCAAGCACTCTTGCGTTTAGAAAACTGCATTTGTACACCCCACATCGGCTTCGTCGAACAAGACAATTACGAGTTGTATTTCAGCGCCGCTTTTGACAATATTTTGAATTTCTTCAACGGCACACCCACCAATATCGTCAACCCAGGGGCATTGCAGGTTCACCGATAATTTTTGTACGGACCTGCTTCTTAATTTGCTAAAAATTTTGAAGCACCTCGCCCTGCAATCACGCCGCTGGCCAAGCAAGACGTCAGCAAATAGCCGCCTGTAGGCGCTTCCCAATCCAGCATTTCACCTGCGCAGAAGACGCCATCGGGTAAATGAGGCAAATTCGAGCCAGTTTGCAGCATTAAATCCTTGGTCAAGCCTTCAAACGCTACACCACCAGCGCTGCTGATGGCTTCGTCTATGGGTCTTGCGGCTTTCACCGTGATGGGCAGCGCTTTGATGGCTTGAGCCAAAGTTTCAGGCTGGTTGACGTCCTCTTTACCCAGAACTTCATGCAAAATTGCTGCTTTGATGCCGTCAATCTTCAGGCGGCTTTTCAAATGGCTTGAGAG
>CBDUEA010000319.1:0-2945 GCA_965365965.1 uncultured Polaromonas sp.
AAACTCGTCGATCAGGATGTGGCGAAAGCGCCGCTGGTAGTGTTCACGCACGGGGGCGTTGTCACGCAGCAGCTCGTAGCTGCGCAGCATCAGCTCGCCAAAATCGACCACGCCTTCACGCTGGCACTGCTCTTCATACAAGGCATACAGTTCAATCTTTTTGCGGGTGTCGGGGTCAGTGGCTGCCACATCTTTCGGGCGTTGACCGTCTTCTTTGCAGCCCGCTATAAACCACATCAGCTGCTTGGGCGGGTAACGTTCGTCGTCCACATTGAACTGCTTGCACAAGCGTTTGATGGCACTGAGTTGGTCTTGGGTGTCTAAAATTTGAAAGCTTTGCGGCAAATTGGCGGCTTTGTAATGGGTACGCAAGAGCCGGTTGCACAAGCCATGAAAGGTACCAATCCACATGCCACGCACGTTGACGGGCAGCATGGCGCCCAAGCGGGTCATCATTTCTTTGGCGGCTTTGTTGGTAAACGTCACCGCCATGACGCCGCCGGGCGTGATTTGGCCGGTTTGGAGTAACCAAGCGATGCGGGTGGTCAATACCCGTGTTTTGCCCGAGCCAGCGCCAGCCAAAATAAGTGCATGGCCAGCAGGCAAAGTAACAGCTGCCAGCTGTTCAGGGTTCAGGTTTTTGAGCAAACCTTGACCTGCATTTGTAAGGTTTAACGGCAGCTGTACGACTGATGGTGGAATTTCTGAGAACATAGGCTCATTGTAGAAAGTCTGAGACCCAACCGCAGATTCCCGTTCACACACTATGAAATATTTTTATCCTTCACTTTTTAGCCTTGCTCTAGCTTTTGTTTTACCGGCTCAAGCGCAATCTTCTTGTTCTAGTGATGGCGTACAGCCCTTGCGCAGTTTTACCGAGCGCTTTACGCCAGCGGATTGCGCGGATTGTTGGGTAAAACCTCTTGCAAAGACCCAAGCAGGCTTGGTTTTAGATTGGATTGTGCCCAGCGAGGCAGGCGATGAGGCCGTTTTGTCAGCGGCGGCGACCAGCGATGCCACGCAACGCTTGGGGGAACTGGCGATGACACTTACCAAAGACCAACAAAATCATCCCTCTTTTGTGAAAAAATCACCTGCGTATGCTTTACGCGTTGCGCATGGTTTGGCTGTTAATGCTTATGTTGGAACGTCCATTGAACTCACTAAATTCCCGAAAATACGAACAAAAGAACCGTTAACGGCGTATTTACTGCTTATTGAACGCGTCCCAAAAGGAACTGCGGATACCCCTATTGAGCGCTTGCTGGTCAGGAATATGCTGCAAGAATCTGTGACCTTGCCTGCCAAAGCTGCCAAGTCTTTGATGCTTGCACGCCGCTCGATGAGTATTCCAGCGGGTGCCAATCCTGACAATTTTGGGCTGGTAGGTTGGGTCCAAGACTCAAAAGGACAAATTTTGGTGGCCACTCAGTCGCGCTGCAAACCCTAAGCCCGAGGAAGCTGGTAGAATCAGTTACCGGGCTCAAGCAATTGAGGCTCGGTTTTTTTTGTCTGTCGTTTAACGATTTAACGGAACGACGCATTCAAAGGAACCAGTCTCAATCCAAATGCTCAGCAATCTTGTTGATATTTTTGGACATTTAGAAAAAGGACTGAGGCCGTGGAAATTTTTGACTATGACAATGTGTTGCTTTTGCCACGCAAATGCCGTGTAGAAAGCCGCTCGGAATGTGATGCAGGGATTGAACTGGGCGGGCGTAAATTTCGCATTCCTGTCGTGCCAGCCAACATGAAAACCGTGGTGAACGTGCCGATTTGTATCTGGTTAGCAAAAAATGGTTATTTTTATGTCATGCATCGTTTCGACTTGGACAACGTCCAGTTCGTCAAAGATGTACGCGCTGCAGGTGTTTACGCCTCCATTTCATTGGGCGTGAAGCAAGCGGATTACGACACGGTTGACCAGCTCAAAGCGCAGGGTTTGTCGCCCGACTACATCACCATCGACGTTGCCCATGGCCATGCAGACACCGTCAAAAACATGATTGTGTATTTGAAAGAGCATCTACCCCGCGCCTTCATCATTGCCGGCAATGTGGGTACGCCAGAGGCCATCATTGACCTGGAAAATTGGGGTGCAGATGCCACGAAAGTAGGCATTGGACCGGGCAAAGTGTGTATCACGCGTCTGAAAACAGGTTTTGGCACGGGTGGCTGGCAACTCAGCGCTTTGAAATGGTGCGCCCGCGTTGCCACCAAACCCATCATTGCCGATGGCGGCATCCGCGAGCATGGCGATATTGCCAAATCCATCCGCTTTGGTGCCACCATGATCATGATTGGCTCCATGCTGGCCGGCCATGAAGAAAGCCCGGGGCAAACGGTTGAAGTCGATGGCAAGTTGTTTAAAGAATATTACGGCTCCGCATCAGACTTCAACAAAGGTGAATACAAACACGTTGAAGGCAAGCGCATTTTGGAACCCATCAAAGGTCAGCTGGCGAACACCTTGATTGAGATGGAGCAAGATGTGCAAAGCTCCATCAGCTATGCGGGTGGTAAAAAGCTGCTGGATATTCGTAAAGTGAATTACGTTTTGTTAGGCGGCGACAACGCTGGTGAGCACTTGCTGATGTAAGCACACAACGCTGAAAACGCCTTAGATTAATTTTTAAGCATATCAAGCGCGAGTTGATGCAATCTCTGGCCCGGCAAGGCCAGAGACTCCAGCACACTGAAGTGATTCAAGCCAACCAAGCTTTCACACACGGGAACCACCTGCTCGCCCCAAGCTTGTTGGATCAACAGGTTGTGTCTTTGAAACTCTGCAGACTCATCGCCACCTACCACGCTGGCTAGCCAGCCTGTTTGCGGCGCAGGCATCCAAGCTGGGCTAATGCGTTTGACTTCTTCTTGTGTCAAATGCAAAGTCTCTTGCAAATATGGCGTGTGCATGATGGTCTCAAGCTCATACAGACCTGAAA
>CBDUEA010000320.1:0-2939 GCA_965365965.1 uncultured Polaromonas sp.
CGACCAAGGGAACACTTAAATTTGTAGCACGACAAGCAGTAATCACGCCGGTTGCGATGGTGTCGCACTTCATGATGCCGCCGAAGATGTTGACCATGATGGCCTTCACTTTGGGGTTTTTCAACATGATTTTGAAAGCTTCAGTGACCTTCTCAGGGGTTGCGCCACCGCCCACGTCCAAGAAGTTGGCTGGCTCTGCGCCGTACAACTTGATGGTGTCCATAGTCGCCATCGCCAAACCCGCGCCATTGACCAAGCAACCGATGTTGCCGTCCAAACTGATGTAGGCCAGGTCAAACTTGCTGGCTTCAACTTCAGCAGGGTCTTCTTCGTCCAAATCGCGCAAAGCGACGATTTCAGGGTGGCGGTACAAGGCGTTCGCGTCAAAGTTGAATTTCGCATCGATGGCTTTGACGCCGCCGTTGCCTTCGAGAATCATCGGGTTGATCTCAACCAAGGAGGCATCGGTGTCCATGTAGACCTTGTACAGCTTTTGCAAGATATCCACGGCTTGCGCTGTGGAAGCTGCTGGCACGCCGATGCTGTCAGACAGCTTCTTGGCTTGCGCGTCGGTCAAGCCCAACGCTGGGTCGACAAACTCAGTGATGATTTTTTCAGGGGTGACTTCAGCCACGTGCTCAATGTCCATGCCACCTTCAGAGGAGACGATGAACGCGACGCGCTGGGTGGCGCGGTCAGTCACGGCGGACACGTAGTATTCTTTTTTGATGTCTGCGCCGTCTTCAATCAACAGGCGGCGGACTTTTTGGCCTTCTGGGCCGGTTTGGTGGGTGATGAGCTGCATGCCCAAAATCTCACCTGCGATTTTTTTAACTTCATCAATCGAGCGAGCCAGCTTGACGCCGCCGCCCTTGCCACGGCCACCGGCGTGGATTTGTGCTTTGACAACCCAGACTGGGCCACCGAGCTTTTGTGCGGCTTCCACAGCTTCTTGCACAGTGAATGCAGGGATACCGCGTGGCACAGGAATGCCGAATTGACGCAAGATTTCCTTGCCTTGGTACTCGTGAATTTTCATGAGGCTCTCTCAATAAATGAATGATTTAAACCCGGCAGATGGCTTCATGGCAACATCTGCTTGGCGCAGAATTTCCAAACCGAACTGTAACATGCTGCATTGCACCAAAATAACAATTACCTTACAGTTACGGAAATTACCTATGTTTTATCCTGTAAACCATAGGGTTTCCCTTACAAACACAGCTTAAAACAGATAAAAAACCTATTTACAACCATGACTAAGCACAAAGTTTTCATAGACGGAGAAGCCGGTACCACCGGTCTGCAAATTCGCGAACGCCTCACCACGATGCCTGAGATTGAGATGCTCAGCATCGCCCCTGAACTGCGCAAAGACGCTGCTGCCAAGCGCGATTTGATGGCGCAAGCCGATGTGGTGGTGCTGTGTTTGCACGACGACGCTGCACGTGACTCTGTGGCCATGGTTGACAGTTTGACAGGTAAAAAACCCAAAATCATCGACTCCTCCACCGCCCACCGCATTGCACCGGGTTGGGTCTATGGCTTTCCTGAATTGAACGCCGCACAAAGCGCTTTGGTCGCCGCTTCCAGCCGCGTCGCCAACCCTGGCTGCTACGCCACGGGTGCGATTGCCTTGATTCGCCCTTTGGTGGATGCTAGCTTGCTGCCCAAAGACTACGCGCTGAGCATTCCCGCCGTGAGCGGCTACTCGGGCGGTGGCCGCACCATGATGGAAGCCTATGAAAAAGGTGACGCCCCCGCTTTTGAGTTGTATGCGCTGGGTTTAGGGCACAAACACATCGCAGAAATCATGCAATACGGCGGCATCAGCACCCGTCCACTCTTTGTGCCCTCCGTCGGCAACTTTGCGCAAGGCATGTTGGTGCAGCTACCGCTGCATTTGGACAGCTTGCCCGGCAAACCAAGCGTTGCAGATCTGCACGCCGCTTTGGCCAAGCACTATGCTGCTTCCAACGGTGCAGATGCATGGGTTTCAGTCGTACCCACAGCAGACGTAGCCAAACTAGACGCCTTGGCGCTGAACAACACCAACAAGATGGAATTGCGCGTTTTCGGCAATGAAGCGCATCGCCAAGCCGTGCTGGTCGCGCGTTTGGACAACCTGGGCAAAGGCGCGAGCGGCGCAGCGGTGCAGAACTTGAAGTTGATGCTGGGTTTGTGATTGTTTAATAGATATTTATTTTATAGCAAACTATTAAGTAGATACGCCGGCTACAGCCTAATATAGCACTGTTTTAGGCTATTTTAATCGATATCCAACGATTCATCCACCCCTGCAATGACGCGGCGAATAGCGTCTGAACCAAATCCCCGGCTCATCAAAAATCGCATTTGTTTGCCGCGTTCAGCAGCGCTTTCTGGCGCAGTGCCGAACTTCTTGCGCCAAACTTCTTTGGCGCGCTCGGTTTCGGTGCTTTTAAGCAAATCAACCGCATCCAGCACTGCACCGGCGTCTAACCCTTTGCTTTGCAGCTCTTGCTTGATGCGGGCTGTGCCGAGCTTGCTGCTGCGTCTGTGCAACACCGAGTCGACAACGCGCTGCTCGTTGATGAAGTCTTTGGCTTGCAACTCGTCCAAGGCTTTTGCCAAGTCGCCGGGTTGCTCTTCAAACGGCGCGAGCTTTTTCACCAACTCAGCGCGGGAGTATTCACGCCCACTCAACAGCCGCAAAGCGCGGCCTTTGAGTGAGATCATGAAACCTGTCGACGCTTTTTTTACTACATTATTCATAGCAAGTTATTGAACAAATACGCCGGCTAAAGCCATTTTTATCCTCAAAATAGTCTTTTACGGACATCTTGAGCCTCTTTTTGCTTAATCGCGGCTCTTCTTCGGTTTTTTCTCTTCGGCGGGCGTGCCTGACATGCCAACAGCGATGTTGGAGACCCCTGCAATCAAAGGGATGCCCAGCGATT
>CBDUEA010000321.1:0-2934 GCA_965365965.1 uncultured Polaromonas sp.
TCGTTACCGTGGTCTTGCAATGCAACAACTTTGAAGTGATTAACATGGGTGTGATGGTGCCTTGCCACGAGATTTTGGCGCGCGCCAAGGTCGAGGGCGTGGACATCGTCGGCCTGTCGGGGCTGATCACGCCGAGTTTGGAAGAGATGCAATACGTCGCTGCTGAGATGCAAAAAGACGACTACTTCCGCATCAAGAAGATCCCGCTCTTGATTGGTGGCGCCACCTGTAGCCGTGTGCACACCGCCGTCAAAATCGCGCCACATTACGAGGGGCCGGTGGTCTACGTACCCGACGCATCTCGCAGCGTGGGCGTGGCGCAAAGCTTGCTCAGCGACCAAGCGGCCGACTACATCGACGAGGTGAATGCCGACTACGACCGAGTGCGTACCCAACACGCCAACAAAAAGCAAACCCCGCTGTGGCCCATCGCCCACGCCCGCGCTAACAAAACCCCGATCAACTGGGACAACTACACCCCAACCGTGCCAAAGTTCATTGGCCGTCGGGTTTTCAAAAACTTTGACCTGATGGAACTGGCCAACTACATCGACTGGGGCCCGTTCTTCCAAACCTGGGACTTGGCCGGGCCTTACCCGGCGATTTTGAAGGACGAGATTGTGGGTGCGGAGGCGGTGCGCGTGCTGTCTGACGGCAAACGCATGTTGAAGCGTTTGATCGAAGGCCGCTGGCTGCAAGCCAATGGCGTGGTGGCGTTTTACCCTGCCAACACGGTGAACGACGACGACATTGAAATCTACACCGACGAGACCCGCACCGAAGTGGCCATGACCTGGTACGGCCTGCGGCAACAAGCCGAAAAGGCCACCATCGATGGCGTCACCCGCCCGAGTCGATGCTTGGCAGACTTTATTGCACCTAAAAACGCTATTAAAGATGTAGCAAATATATTAGACAATATGCCGGCTACAGCTAAAAATGGGCATGAAAACATCATCAAAATTGATAGCAGCCATCCGCACGCCATCAGCCACAGTGCCAAGCAAGATTACATCGGCCTGTTTGCCGTCACCGCCGGTATCGGTGCTGAAAAGAAAGAAAAGTACTTTCAAGACGACTTGGACGACTACTCCAGCATCATGCTCAAGTCACTGGCGGACCGTTTGGCCGAAGCCTTTGCTGAAAACATGCACCACCGCGCCCGGACCGACCTGTGGGGCTACGCCCCCGACGAGGCGCTTGGTGTAGAGGACATGATTGCTGAAAAATACAAAGGCATCCGCCCAGCTCCCGGTTACCCCGCCTGCCCCGACCACAGCGTCAAGGCCGACATGTTCAAGCTCTTGCAGTGCGACGAGATTGGCATGAGCGTGACCGAGAGCTTGGCCATGCTGCCTGCGGCCAGTGTCAGCGGCTTCATCTTGGCGCACCCCGAGGCAACCTACTTCAGCGTCGGCAGAATTGGCGATGACCAGTTGAAAGACTTGGTGGCACGACGCGGCATGGAGGAAAAAGTCTTGTCGCGCTTGTTGGCGCCAATTTTGTAAGCATCTAAAGGTATCACGGCGCAGTCCATGCATCCAATGTTCCTCAAGCGCCGCACGGTGCTGCAGGCAGGTGCGGCCAGCGTGGTGGGTTTGTTGGCGCAGGGTTGTACGACTTGGCCGGCCAATCAGTCGCCCAAGCTGCTAGGTTTCACCGGTGTGCCAATCAGCTTGGCGGACACCTTGAGCATCCCGCCCGAGTACATGGCGCAAATCATCTACAAATGGGGCGAGCCGACCGGCGTGATGGTCAATGGGGTTGGCGCCATGCCGGCTTACAAACCCGATGCCTCCAACAGCGCGGCCGAGCAAGCCCTGCAAGCGGGTATGCACCACGATGGCATGCATTTTTTTCCGTTAACCTCTGCTTTAGATTCCTCTGGACAACGCGCTTTGCTGGTGATGAACCACGAATACACCGACGAGGCCTTGCTGCATACCGATGGGGTGACCGTTTGGACGGCGGAAAAAGTCCGCAAATCGCAGCACGCCATGGGCGTTTCGGTGATTGAACTGGTCAAAACTGCGGCTGGTTGGCAGCAGGTGTTGCCCTCGACTTACGCACGGCGCATCCACGCCAACACCCCCATGCGGGTGAGCGGCCCAGCCACGGGCGACAAGCTCATGCAAACGGCTGCCAACCCGGCGGGCGACGCAGTCTTGGGCACCTACGCCAATTGCGCCATGGGCGTGACACCGTGGGGCACGTATTTGACCTGTGAAGAAAACTTCCACGGCTATTTCGGCGGTGCCAAAGACCAAGGCTTCAAGCCCGACACGGCCCAAAAGCGTTATGGCACGCAAACGGGCGGTGAGTGGGTGGATTGGTTCAAGTTTGACCCCCGCTTTGACATGAACCAACACCCGAACGAGGCGAACCGCTTTGGCTGGGTGGTCGAAATCGACCCGATGGATCCGACCTCAACGCCCATCAAACGTACCGCCTTGGGCCGCAAACGCCAAGAAAGCGCGACTTGCACGCTCACCGCAGATGGCCGCGTGGCGGTCTACATGGGTGACGACACGCGCTTTGAGTACATTTACAAATTTGTCAGCCGTGACAAGGTGCAGCCCGGTGGTTATCAAGCCAATGCGTCCATTTTGGACCACGGCACGCTCTATGCGGCGCGCTTTGATGCGAACGGGACGGGCCAATGGTTGCCACTGGTGCATGGCATGGGCAAACTCACCGCTGCCAACGGCTTCGCGAATCAAGCCGAGGTGGTGGTCAAAGCGCGTTTGGCCGCAGACGCCGTGGCCGCCACCAAAATGGACCGACCCGAATGGATAGCCGTGCATCCGCACACTGGCGAAGTCTATGTCACCTTGACTCACAATAGCCAACGCGGCGGCAAAGACCGCCCCGAGGCCGATGCAGCCAATCCGCGCAACAACAATGCCTATGGGCACATCACCCGCTGGCGGGAAG
>CBDUEA010000322.1:0-2925 GCA_965365965.1 uncultured Polaromonas sp.
CGCCGCGCACGGCCTTGCCGGCGGATCGCCAAGTCGCACGGGCAGGCGATGAGGATGGCGTCGTCAATCAACGCGGGGTGTCGCCCCAAAATCACACCTGCCGTGGCAGCACCACCCGAATACCCGACAACGACCAAGCGCCGCGCGGCATATTTTGTCTTTAAAGCTTGCAGGGCATTTGCCACGGCATCGACATTGTGGGCGGTGTAACTGTCTCCGCCTCCCATTTTGTCGCCCGTGGAAGCGTTTTTGTTGGAGTCTGCGTAGCCAGGGCGCATAAATCCGACAAACACGGTGTCCGCATTGGCAAATCTTTTGAAATGCTTGAATTGGCGGTCAAAGCGTCCGCCCGTGCTGCTGTCGCCATGCAAATACACCAGCAACTTGGCCGGTTTTTTGGAGGTTAGCTTTGATGAACTTGCTTTAGCCGTGGTTTTATCGACCGTCTGGATAGCCAAGCATTCCAACTGTCCATCAACGTGTGTCACACCGTCCGCTTGCGGGCAGGTATGGTTAACCGGCTGTGTAGGTGCGACACCAGCCACAGCCACAGCCACACCCACAGCACTTGCTGACATGCTGCACAACACCCCCGTCAGCAAAACTACAAAGCGAAGCATCCAATACATCCAACACCCTCAATAACCAGCAGCCTGCCCATCACGACGCAGGTCACTGGCGGCCATATAGCCCTCAACAGCGGGGTCACCCATGCGCCACCCAGCCACGCGAACGGTGACCGAGTCAGTTCCCCGCTTGGGCGGTGAAGCCGCATCTACCCCATTACCGCCGCACTGCAACATACGCACACCCGCCTGTGCCGCCAACGCCAACGTATGCGCGGTGGAAACGATGTTGTGTGCAAAAACCGGTAACCGCGTGGACGAGTAGGGTTGGGTGTGACTAAGCACATGATTTAGCATTTAATGTCCTGCAATTCTTTGGTGTAAACGACGTAAAGACCACCATACCCCAAATGCCACGAAAGGAATCGCAATGGCCGCAGTGACCTCGCCACTGATGGGCCAACCTAATTTTTGCGCCCCTTTGGCCATGTAGCTGATTAAACCAACCGTGTAATAAGTGATAGCGGCGACCGACAAACCCTCAACAGTGGACTGCAACTTCAGCTGTAAATCTTGACGGTTGTTCATGGTCGTCAGTAGCGCTTGGCTGCTTTGCTGCTGCTCGATTTCAACCCGCGTGCGCAGCAAGTTACTGATACGCGATACGCGTTGCGACAACGCATCTTGCCGACGTGTGGCCCATTCGCAAGTGCTGCGTGCAGGGGTGAGGCGCCTGTCCATGAACTCACGAATGGTTTGCATACCCGCCAAGCGCGACTCGTTGATCTCTTCAATCCGATCGTCAACCAACGCAAAATAGGCTGAACTGGCGGAAAACCGAGAGTGTGTAGCAGCGTATTGACTCTCTACTTGCCCTGCCAACTTGGTTAAACGATCTAGCAGTTGTGGCTCATCATTGCGGTTAGCGCTGCGAATGGCCTCCGCCAACTCAGCCAACTCACGCTCTGCAAAGACCAAGGCATTACCCGCCTCACGCGCCGCAGGCAAGCCCAACAAGGCGGCCATGCGGTACGTTTCAATCTCTAGCAAACGCTGTACCAAACGCCCCAAACGGCGCGGCGTCATACTTCCGACCAACAGCACCATGCGCGAAAAACCATCGGCATGAATCGCAAAATCTGTGTGCACCTCACCATAACCATCTGCCACGGTTGAGGCCACTAAGGACTCTTCATTGAGGAGATTCTTGATGACTGACGTATTGTCATAACTGTGCGAAGGCAAGGCCCACAAGTGCAGACTCGCTAAAGCTTGGCCCGGTAAAAGCGCTAGCCAGTCTTGTGGCACGACTTCAAGTGCTGTTTGTGGTTCACGCTCACTGGATGCATCATCTTCAATGGTACACATGAAGGTATAAGTCACAAATTCGGTATGCAGTTCCCAGCGAATCCGATAGCTACCCATATCCATGCGGATATGAATGGTTGACCCATCCGGTGCAGGCAGATGGTGATCACGCAACAAAGCCGCCATGTGCGCACGACTGGCTTGACGTTCAACCGCATTACACGCCATCACCACATGTGAAATCGCCAACGGTGCAACCATGGGCTCGGGCGGGCGGGCATGGACTTCGTTGTGCAGCGCTACACGCAAAGGATGTTGTTGAATGTGGAGATGTGTTCGCATAAAAGTGATCTTTGCAACTATTGTGCCGCAATCTACCAAAGACAAAAAAACGGCACCTTGAGGTGCCGTTTAAGGAATATGACGCTACAAGCGCATCAATCTTCCACGAAGGCTTCTTCGCGTTTCTTCTTGATGGATGGTAGCAACACAATAGCCAACAGAGCCAATGCCACAGCCAACAGACTAGCAGACAAACCGCGCGTCACAAAAACGCTCCAGTCACCCCGTGACAGCAACAAGGCACGCCGCAGGTTTTCTTCCATCATTGGCCCCAGAATAAAGCCGAGCAACAAAGGCGCGGGTTCCATACCCAATTTGATGAACAAGTAGCCGATGAAACCGAAGATACCAACCATCCAGATATCAAAGGTGTTGTTGTTGGTGGAGTACACGCCAATGGCGCAGAACAGCACAATCGCAGGGAATAACCAACGGTAAGGCACGCTGAGCAACTTGATCCAGATACCAATCAATGGCAGGTTCAACACGATCAACATCGCGTTACCAATCCACATAGATGCAATCAAACCCCAGAAGAGTTCTGGGTTGCTGGTCATCACCTGCGGGCCAGGTTGGATGTTGTGGATCGTCATCGCACCAACCATCAACGCCATCACCGCGTTGGGTGGAATACCCAAGGTCAACAACGGAATAAAAGAGGTTTGCGACGCTGCATTATTGGCCGCTTCAGGAGAAGCCACGCCACGAA
>CBDUEA010000323.1:0-2925 GCA_965365965.1 uncultured Polaromonas sp.
ATCAACGAAATTCATCAGTGCCGAAACATCATTTTTAACGCAAGGCGACTGGGGAGGCATCATGCATCCCAACCAACAAGGTCAATATGCCTATGGATTCAGGATTGCAAACAAAGTTCGTTCGATCTTAAACAACCAGCTAGATGATTTCAGACCCAAGGAAAATATCCTTGAACCTCGAGTCGATATTGGCGGTGGTCAGTCTGGCAGAGACATAAATAACCCGTTTTAGTGCGACCTATCCTGATTGGGCTAGGCAAACCCATAAAATTTAAATTCATGTCCTGCAGCACCATGGGCAATTTCAGGCTGTTTACCGCTGATCAACTCTGCAATCGCTTTGCCTGAGCCTGCGCCATGCGTCCAGCCCAGCGTGCCGTGGCCGGCGTTGACCCAGAGTTTACCAACGCTGGTTTTGCCGATGTAGGGAATGTTGGTCGGCGTCGCGGGTCGCAGGCCCGTCCAAAAGTGCGGCGCACCGCCCTCTTCTTCTGTACGTGTATCGCAAACACCCGGTAAAACAGTTTCGATCCTTTTGGCCAGCATGTGGCAACGGGCTTGCGCCAAAGGAGTGGTCAAGCTGGTGTCGTAACCGCCAACTTCAATCGTGCCAGCCACGCGCAATTCATCGCCTAAACGGCTGACGGCGCATTTGACATGGTCATCAATCATCGAGACTTTAGGCGCTAAATCAGGTCGTAAGATTTTGAAAGTGGCGCTGTAGCCTTTGCCCGGATAAATCGGCACATCGACACCGACTGTACGCAGCAGAGGTGCGCTGTAGGAGCCGCAGGCGACAACGATAGCGTCAGCCGTGAGGTTTTTGATGGTATTTCCAGCATTTGACGTCGTGCTATCATTTTTAGCACCATTTTTAGAGGCATTTTCAGCCATAGCCGGCGTATTTATTTGTCTTATAGCTACAGATTGAATAGCGTTATTTACCTTATTTAACGCCACAACCTCTTGGTTAAACAAGAACTCTGCGCCACGTGCGTAACAAAGGCGTGCCAGTTCTTGGGTGAAGACACGGGCATCGCCGCTTTCGTCGCTCGGGGTGTAAGTGCCACCGACGATCTGCTCGGCAAACGATTTGAGCGCTGGCTCGATTTTCAGCAACTCGTCTTTACTAACCACTTGGCGTTCGACACCGTATTTTTGCATCAAGGCGGCTGCGTCACCGGCAGCGTCAAAAGAATGTTGATCGGTGTAATAGTGGGCAATACCGCACTCTAAACGGTTGTAATCAATACTTGTCGTTTTAACAATTTCTTTTAATGCGACATGGCTGTAAGCGCCCAGCGCCACAATTTGGGCCACATTGCGCTCAAAAGCGGCGTCGTTGCATTGCGCTAGAAACTGCAAACCCCAGCGCCATTGCAACCAACCGCCGCCATACTTGGCCGAAGGGCCAAAAGTTGGCAACTGCGGGCGAAACAACAAAGGCGCTTCGTTGCTGAACATCCATTTGAGCGCTTTGAGCGGTGCATCTTTGTTGGCCCAAGGTTCGCAATAGCTCACTGAGATTTGGGCAGCGTTGGCAAAACTGGTTTCTAATGCGGCGTCTGGCTGGCGATCCACCACAGTCACCTCATGCCCCAATTCCAGCAAATGCCAGGCGGTGCTGATGCCAATGATGCCTGCGCCCAAGATGATGACTTTCATGCTGTTACTGCCCTGTCGTTTGTACTGATGTAAGTGTCCGCGAAGTTGCAACAAAATAGAAGCCACATTAAACTCTTAGCAAAAATATCAAGATTGCTAATACAAGAAGACCTATAAACATGAGCACATTTGACCCCGATGCCTTGGAATGCCTAGCTGCCATCGTCGAAGAAGGTGGTTTTGAGCGCGCTGCACAGCGTTTGTCCATCACCCAATCGGCTGTATCTCAACGCTTGCGAGCGCTGGAGGCGCAAGTGGGTACGGTGCTGATTGTGCGTAGCCGGCCGCTCAAACCCACGTCTGCGGGCCAATTGCTGTTGAAACACACTAAGATGATGCGCCTCCTAAGAGCGGATTTGGAACGCGACCTCAAAGAACTCGCACCCAGTTCGCTTGGTGGCTCACGTGAAGATGAGCGCATTTCCATCGCCATCAACGCCGACAGCATCGCCACCTGGGCCTTGGGTGCTTTGCAAGATTTGGTGCGGCTTGGTCTACCGCTAGAAATCATCACCGACGACCAAGACTTTACCCAAGAATGGCTGCGCGAAGGTCAGGTGTTGGGTTGCGTGACCACGCTCAAGCTGGCCTTGCGGGGTTGCAAAGTGGTAGCGCTGGGCGCCATGAACTACATCGCTGTGGCAGAACCCAGCTATGCCAAGCAGCACTACCCCGAGGGCATGAATGCCTACAACTTTCGCAATACGCCTTTTGTAGCGTTTAACCGCAAAGATGACATGCAGTGCGAATTTGTGAGCCAAGCTTTCGGCCTCAAACGGGTGGCGCTCAACCAAATGTTTGTACCCAGCTCAGAAGGTCAAGTGCGTGCTGCCATGGCAGGCTGGGGTGCCAGTGTGGTGCCTGAGCAATTGGCACGTGAGCATATTTTGGCGGGTCGATTGATCAACATCTGCCCCAAGCATGTGCTCCCCATTCAGCTGTACTGGCATTGTTGGAACTTGACCTCAGATGTGCTGGATGCGCTGAGCAGCGCGTTGCTGGAGGCGGCGGCTTTGTCGCTGACCAAGCCTTGACTTCAAAGGTGCATGTCAACGATACGAATACGCCAGTGTAAGAAGTTGCCATGCTAGTACGACTGACAAGAACACCGCTTGTTAGGAGTTCAGACGATGCCCTTCAAATCCAAATTTGCTATTATTATAATAGCTGGTTGCACAATAAATACGCCGGCTATAAGCCAAAATATCATTAAAAATGGCTGTTCTGCACAATCTGGGGCAGCCATCACACCCGTGATTG
>CBDUEA010000324.1:0-2925 GCA_965365965.1 uncultured Polaromonas sp.
CCAAATTTCTCCGCCGCCTTGGCCGCTTTGATTTCGCCATCTGCGCTCTGCATGCCCGTCAGCCCCACGGGTGCAATCGCCACCGGCATTTTGGTCTCGACACCGACCATTTTGGTCGCTGTCGTGCGGTTTTCCATGTTCACCGCTACCCGCTGGCGCAGCTTGATGGTCTGAAAATCTGCCTCATTGGCGCGGTACGTGCCCTCTGTCCACGAGCCAGAATCGGCATAGTCGTAAAACATACGTGGCACGCGCTTTTTAGCCAAAACGCGCAAATCTTCAATGGTGGTAATCACGGTCATGCAAATGTCTCCTGTAATGGGGAGATATTAGCTGCCAGCGATGGGGTTTGGTCGTCTGAGGCTGTGAAAAGTGACTTTTGAGCTTGAAATTAATTACAAACCACGTATTCAGCGGATCAGTTGACGAATCGACGCAGACACCGAAAGCAGCTCCGGCTTGTCCATCCGCCCGATGATGTTGCGTACAACAGAGCCAATCACCTGCAGCGCGCCGGCCATACCAAGGCTGGCGGACTGCTCGACGATGAAACCTGGTTTTGCACGTTTGAGGGGCTGTATGAAACAGTAATCCATGCCGGCATCATTCAACTCCACGACCAGCTTGGCCAAGGCATCACGGTGTTTGGTGGGGTCGGACGAATCTTCAAGCGCGGTGAGTACCGCCAGCGTCTTCGTGCGCAGCGCCTCCGAGTGGTAGAAGCGTAAGAACGGCGGCTCTTTCTTCTCTGCCTTTGCGACGGCTGTGGCGCTGGGTTTGGGCTTTGTGACGGCTGTGGCGCGGGGCTTGGCCGCAGGCTTGGGTGGAAGTTTCGAAGATGTTGCCATGGGATTTTCCTTGAAGCAGCGTATTCCTACAGTTTAAAAAGCGATGGTTCGTTAGTTGTGAAATTAACCCGAGCGGAACAATCCCCTTGGCAGTTTGGCGTCATTCAAGAGCTCCCCAATTAAGCAATTCTTTCGTGCGTTGCTCGGTGCGCTCTGCCATGCAGCCGTTATAAACGGCCCCACGAATGGTTCCTGACGCAGACTGCGTGTATTGCGCCTTGCAATCATTGTCACGATAAACGATCCACGCGCGTTGTGCTTTCGTCAGCTGTGCCTTCACGGATGTGTAGTCTGTATCGTCAAATTTGTCGGAAGGTGCTAATGACTTGATAAGTTTTTGGTACGCCGTGTTCAACTCTTTGTCCTTTTCCTTCAAGGTTTTGACACCACACGCATCGATTTCTTGCGTATTGCGCTGTGTTGCACAAGGGTCAGGTGCTTGGGCAAAGCTGACGATGGATACGATGGATAGAAGTGCGGTGACTAAGCTGTGTTTCATAAAATTGCAGCTCGTTGAAAATATAGAACCGGTATGGTAAATGATCAAAATTAACTGTGGTTTGTCGCAGATTGAGGCAGACCAAACACAAGATCAAACAGCCACGTAAAGACAATGGCGTAGACGAAGAAGAACACCAAGAGACTCAGGTTTGCCAAGAAGGCACCCAATATCGACAAGTTTAGCCAATAAGACATGACGGGAATCAGCAGGATGGTCAACCCGCCCTCAAAACCGATGCCATGCACCAAACGCCTTGCAAATGACCGGCCTTTGACGACTTGGCGCGACTCCCAGCGCTCAAAAAGCAGGTTGAAGACATAGTTCCAAGTGAGCGCAATACTGGACAAAACGACAGCCAGCGCGAATGTTGAACTGGGTGGCTGGTCGAAGGCGAAGCTCAGCACCGGGCCAACAAAGGCGATGGCGAAGACTTCATACAGGATGGCTTGGAGCACACGGCGGGTTTTGGGAGTCATGAAAGTAGGATGGTATAGGATTAGATTTTGGTAAAATTTTTGTCTATAGCTGTTGTTTTTGTTGAATAGTTTGCTATGAATTAAATATTTAAAGGAATCAATCACCTCGCAATGGTTTTAGCGTATACACCATTGCTCCTCACAGGGGATGCCATCCCCATCACCGTCCATCTTCACACCGGGGCAGTTCGCAAGGAAATATTTTGCTTCAGCACATGATTTCATTTGAGAGCAGTACTTTCGTCCATCGCAACTGTAGCCGCTGGAGACGGTCGTTGCGATGGGCGCAGCCGGCGCAAGTCTTTCGGGTGCTGAAGCCACTTTGTCAGGTGCTGCAGCCGCAGCGGCCTCACGCCGCTTTTTCTCAGCCACGTTCAGTTCTTGGATCGTGGGTGGTTTTCGAACTTGCTTAGAGGGACAAGGATCCTGCTGATAGGTGACTGTGCCGCCCACCATACATTTGTTCATTGATACAGAATGAGCCCCTGAGACACCCATTAAAAGACCCATAACTAATATGAGCCTTGATGAAATTTTAATCATCGGCATTTTCCTAAATCATGTTGCGCGTTTTATAAACCAAATTCTCAATCTTACAACCAACATCACCCAATTCAGGGCTTAGCGCGCACCCCAGCCCCGCGCACCTCCAGCCGAATTTCATCCAGCTTCACGCCTTTGGCATCTACCAACTGGACGACGTGGCGACCGGGCCACGGCAGCCACTTAGCGTTTTCGCCTTTGGCAAATGGTTTGCCGTCAAGCAACCAAGCGACGTTCGCGTCGCCGTCGGCTTGAAAGCTGACGCGCTGGCGGTTGGGTGGGATGTCGGGGTCTAGGGCGATGATGGTGCCAGAGGTGGGGGTGAGGATGCGGGCGCTGGCAATGTCGTTTGAAACGAGATTTGAGGCTAAAACAGGGTTATTTTGACTAATATTGCCGTTTTTAAGGCCATTTTTGGCTGTAGCCGGCGTATTTATTGCCTTAGCAGCTATAAAATAAATAGCAAATATCTCCCCTATTCTGCGGCTTCGCCCTCCCCCGTAGAAGCAAATTGTACGTATATAGCTAATGCTTAAATGATTCATAGGCATAAAGC